>JASGCU010000041.1:0-2739 GCA_030053935.1 Chitinophagaceae bacterium | reverse complement strand
TGTTTGGTGGTAGTGGCAGTGAATTGGTACTTTGCAAAAAATTAAAACGAAACTTTATTAGTTGCGAATTGCACCCTGAATATTTTGAAATGATACAAGACAGGCTACAAAATAATGGAGTGATTTCCGATGAGTATAGACTTGAATTTATTAAGCAAAAAAACGTAGTAGAAAGTAAAAATGGACAACCCACTTTGCTAAATCTACTTGATTGAAAAAAAAGCACTACGCCTAACAGCAGTTTGGCAAAAGCAGGGCAGACGGAAGTAATTGAACATTTGTACTTCTATCAACATTTGGGCTGACGGTTTTCAAAGCCCTGCCTTCGCCAAGCCGTAACCGTTATGTTTTAATAAAAAAATTGAAAATAAAAAATAAATTTGTAACTTTACTATAAATTAATTAAAAATAAAAAAATGAATCAAGACCTTTCACAAATAGTGACATATTATGCAACAAAGCCACATAAAAAATTGGCAGATTTGCTTTTAAATAAATCAAAAGACAATTTAATTGCGTGTTTAAATGATTTACTTACAGCATATATAAATGATAAAAACTCATCAAGTTTACGAGAATTTGTAACATTTTCTACTGCTGGATACAAACATAATTCTAATAAATTAGGATATAATGGATATAAACAAAACACTTCAATTGGCGGAAAACCAATTAATTGTGAAGCAAAGCCCAAAAATATTCAAACCGATGGTTATGAAGATAAAAAAACAAAATCAAAATTGAATGGAGAGGGCGGATTTAATGATTATACTATAAAGAGATTAGAAAAAGATGCAAACGAAAACTTAAATTTGTTATGCAGTGGCTTTGTAGATGGAGAATTACAATATATTTTAGAATTTCCATTTTCTGCAATTTACGATAGATTAAAAACAGCATTAGTAAAATTAGTTGGTCCCTATTTGCGAAGTGCTACTTTCAATTTTGCTCATTATCAAGATTGTAAAAATTTAAAGACTATTTATTGTAATAAAGAATCAGTAAAGAAAAATAAAAAATATTTTACTAAAAATCTTTATAATTTTTTGATGGAGGAATTATGAAAGATTTTATAAATAAAATATTTCATAGTAATACAATAGAAAAATTAAAAGAATTACCGAGTAATTCTATTGATTTAGGAGTTACTTCGCCACCTTACAATAAAGGAGAAAAAAATAAAGGTTGGTTAGTAAAAAATGTATTGTATGATAAAGCGTTAGACAAAAAAGATGAAAATGTCTATCAAAAAGAACAAATAGACGTTTTAAATGAATTATACAGAATAATAAAACCAGGAGGTTCATTTTTTTACAATCATAAAACACGTTGGGATAGGGGCATAATGTTGCATCCGATGTTATGGATTTCTAAAACAAATTGGGTTGTTAGACAAGAAATTATTTGGGATAGAATGATTGCCGCAAATATTCGTGGGTGGAGATTTTGGCAAGTTGATGAACGTATTTATTGGTTAATTAAGCCACAAAATAATGATAATATTGGCGAGGAATTATTATCAAAACATGCGTTATTAACATCTATATGGAGATTTCCACCAGAAAGAGATAATCCACATCCTGCACCATTTCCAATAGAATTGCCAACAAGAGTAATTCATTCTATTTTAAATGATAACGAAGGAATTGTTATAGACCCTTATTCTGGTAGTGGAACAACACTTGTTGCTGCAAAGTTGTTAAATAAAAATTATATAGGAATTGATATGTCGGAAGAATATATTAATTTTTCGCTTGATAGATTACAAAATTGTGAAAAAGAACGCAGAAAAATACAAGAAGAAATAAATAAACATTTTGTAAATAAAACATTTAAAGAACGTAAAGAAAATGGAGATAATACGGGGAAATTTAAAACAACAAATAATATTACATCAAATGAATTATTAGAAACTGTAAATACGTTATTTGATTAAATGAATAAAAATAAAAAACATAACATATGCTAAAACGACAAGTGCAGGCATTGTGCGAAACTTGAAACGACAGTGCAATAATTTACATTGTGCTGTAAATAAACATTTTACTTTCAACTCCTGCACCTGCGTTGAGCATTTTTCGTTATACCCAAGAAAAAGCATCAGCCCAATATCAACAAATGAAATAATTTTTAACCTGGCAGAAAACTTAAAATATGTATATAGAAAAAGATTTTATAAAAGCGATATCTCAATCGTTTAACAAATATATCGAACATGGCTCTCGTAGCACTGAAAAATTAAAACCGATTCATAATTTTGTTGCACAAACCCTGCAAAAAATATTTGGTGAAAGTTACAACCTTTATTATATGGGTAGTGAAACCAAAGAAATGAAAGTAAAAGGCAAGTACTATGACAAAGATATTGACATAACAGTAGTAAAAGATGAAAAACCTGTAATTTGTCTGGGAATTAAGTTTGTAACATCAAACTACAAACAAAATGCTAACAACTACTTTGAGAATATGATGGGAGAAACGGCTAATATACAAGCACGAAAGGATTTACCTTATTTTCAATTAGTGGTTTTAAGACATAAAACGCCTTATTATTCAAAAACAACACAACGAACAGGTACAAAAGAACCAGCAAAAATTGAAATAATCAACAAACACGATTTGCAAAAATACATTAATCTTGCTTAT
This sequence comes from Chitinophagaceae bacterium, assembly GCA_030053935.1. Taxonomy (NCBI): domain Bacteria; kingdom Pseudomonadati; phylum Bacteroidota; class Chitinophagia; order Chitinophagales; family Chitinophagaceae; species Chitinophagaceae bacterium. The sequence continues at coordinate 93 of JASGCU010000041.1, read as the reverse complement.
GATACACCGCAAGCCCATAAACCTTATGCAATTGGAATTTTGTTTATTGATTTAGACGAAAAAACTGCAAAAGTAACTGCATTAAAATCTAAT
>JASGCU010000040.1 GCA_030053935.1 Chitinophagaceae bacterium | reverse complement strand
AAAAAGTACATATATTTTATATGATTTTCAAATATTTAATTTTTAGAACTCCCCTAATAATAATAAAAATTACTTAAATAGAGACAAAAAATTTTACTATTTTACAAAAAAAGTAATTTGCAATTATTTATTATATATTTGTAGCTTTTAGTAAAGAATTAAAAATGGTTCAAATGGTTCTGACGTTTTTATTTTCTTCATTTTCTTTTTGGAACCTAAGGATTGTATATGTTTATGTTATGAATGCAATTGAAAATATTATAAATGCAAGTCAATATATTAGCAGGGACTTAAGTTGGATAAAGTTTAATAGCAGAGTATTAGACCAGGTATATAAAAAAGGTAGAACATTATCAGAACAGCTCAAATTTTTAGCAATTAGTTCTACCAACGCAGATGAGTTTTTTATGATAAGAGTTGGCTCTCTCTATAATTATATTGATAATAACCAAGAAAAGAAAGAATATTCAGGATTAAATACTTCTGATTTTAAAAAGAAATTATATTCTGATTATAAAGAATTTGCACACAAGCAAGATATATGCTATCTCAATCATATCCTTCCACAGCTCCATAAGCATTATATCAAGATATCTCTCCTAACAGACCTTCCCGAAAGCTATAGAAATACAATAAAAGAAGAATATGAAAATATGATACCTTCTTTTTTAACCCCTGCTCGGTATGATAAATTTCATCCTTTGATAGAAATTTCTAATAAAATCCTTACATACGGAATCGTTTCCCAAGATAAAGAGAAAAAAAAAGTAGTGTCTTTTGTCCAAATGCCTCTTAATATCAATAAAGGAAAAAGATTCGCAGAAGTACATATAAAAAATACTATACATTTCATTCCTATAGAGAACATCATTAAAGAATGTATGGGAAGTTTATTTAGAAACGTAGAAATCATATCACAAACACTTTGTAGAATCACAAGAAATGGGGATTTTCCAATTGAGGATTTAGAAGATTCAGATCAAAACTTTGTAGATGAGATGAGAAGAAGAATAAAAAAAAGAAGCAGCGGCAGAGTAGTCCGAATTCAAACAATAGAACATGCAGAAAAACTTGTTTTAAAGGCCCTTCAAAAAGAACTTTCTTTAGACGATGATACTATTATTTACTCCCCATCACACTCTCTTCTTGATTACCAATGTCTTTGGGAAATATCTAAACATCCTCAATTATCAGAACATTCTAAGGCAAATACTTCTCCAAATAAACAAAATACTCCCAACAAACTTACCGATTTGATCGATAAAAATGAGGACATATTTCATCTATTAGAGAAAAAAAGTTATCTCTTGCACCATCCTTATGATTCTTTTGAAGCTGTTTTACACCTCTTAGAAACAGCAGCCGAAGATACCTATGTCACACATATTAAAATAACGATTTACAGATTATCAAAAAACAGTCGTATTATAGAAGCTCTCAAGAGAGCAAAAACTAATGGAAAAGATGTTACAGTACTCTTTGAAATAAAAGCACGTTTCGATGAAGAAAGTAATATGCAAGCAGCTGATACACTAGAAAAAAGCGGTTGCTATGTAATACGGGGCATCGGCTCTCAAAAAACACATACAAAACTCCTTTTAATTATTAAAGAAGAAAACAATAAAATCAAAAAATATGTCCATCTCGCCAGCGGAAATTATAATGAAAGCACTTCAAACCAATATACTGACATAGGACTTTTAACTTCCGCAGAAGAATATACTACTGACATCACTCATTTTTTTATTGCTATTACGGGACACTCTTTCCCCGAGTATAAAAATATCATAACTGCCCCTTCCCACATGCGTAAGGAGATTATAACATTGATAGAAAAAGAAACAGAGAACGCAAAAAATAAACTCCCATCAGGTATAGCTATTAAAATAAATTCTCTCCAAGACAAAGAATCTATAGATGCACTCTATAGAGCATCACAAGCAGGAGTACCTATTAAACTTATTGTCCGAGGAGTGTGTTGTATAAAGCCAGGCATACCCGGATTAAGTGAAAATATATCCGTAAAATCAATAGTAGGAGAATATTTAGAACACGCACGAATTTATTACTTTCACAATAATGGAAACCCTAAAATATACGGCGGAAGTGCCGATATAATGGTTCGGTCTTTTGATAAACGCATTGAATCCCTTTTTTGCATCACAGATGATTATATAAAAAAACAGTGCATAAGTATCCTACACTATAATTTTCAAGATAATTTCAACTCCTACGAACTCAAATCCGATGGAACATATCAAGCATTAGCCCCAAAGCACGGACAACCCATTTTCAATTGCCATGAACAATTCTATAATGTATCAGAAGATATGATACATATAGCCACTATTTTTTAAAAAACAAAAAAAACTCTCATAAAACTCAATTCCATTCATAACAATCAAAATATGAAACAACTTATACCAACACAAAATCCTCCCGAAAAAGCGGTTTTAGTAGCTTTAATACATAAAGACCAACCATTAGAAAAAGCTCGTGAATACTTAGATGAGCTTCATTTTTTGAGTGAAACATTAGAACTGATAGTCAAAGAAAAGTTCTTTCAACGATTAGAAAAACCCGATGTAAAAACCTTTGTCGGTAAAGGAAAATTAGAAGATATCCATCTCTACATTAAAAATAATGATATACAAATTATTATTTTTGACGATGAACTTTCCCCCTCTCAATTACGAAATTTAGAAAATCATTTAAAAATAAAAATATACGATAGAACTCTTTTGATATTAGATATATTCTTGAGAAGAGCAAAAACATCGCAAGCCCGAACCCAAGTAGAATTAGCAAGATACCAATATCTACTACCACGACTCACCCACATGTGGACCCACTTAGAAAGACAAAGAGGAGGAACTGGATCCAGAGGAGGAGCAGGGGAAAAAGAAATAGAAACCGATAGAAGATCTATTAAAACCAAAATAGATGTACTCACAAAACAATTAGAAAAAATAAAACAACAAGGTGTCATTCGCAGAAAAGATAGAGAAACATTTGTAAGAATATCCCTTGTCGGATATACTAATGTTGGTAAATCCACTATTATGAACTTTTTTACAAAAGCAAATGTCTTAGCAGAAAATAAACTCTTTGCAACCGTAGATTCTACCGTCAGAAAAGTATTTATTGATGGACATTATTTTTTATTATCCGATACCGTCGGCTTTATCAGAAAACTCCCTACAAAACTTATAGAAGCATTTCAATCTACCTTAGATGAAATCAGAGAATCAGATATTTTACTCCATATAGTAGACCTATCTCATCCTCATTTTGAAGAACAAATAAAAGTAGTAGAAGATACTTTGCAAGAAATAAATGCAGGAAATAAAACTATCATTACTGTTTTTAATAAATCAGATAAAATCCAACAAACACATATAGAAAATGATAACGTCTCTTATTTTGAAAGGGCACACGCATTCTTTTCTAATAGAAAAAACTCACCATATATTTTTATATCCGCATATACAAAAGACAACACCAATAATCTTAAAAAACTTATAGTTCAAGAAATATTAAAAATTAACAAACCTCAACAATAAACATACTTTACAAAGATGGAAAAATTATTAGGAACTCAAGAACTCATTGCATTAGAAGAAAAATACGGAGCAAGTAATTACCATCCCATTCCTGTAGTATTAGAATACGGGAGTGGCGTTTTTGTTTGGGATGTAGAAGGAAAAAAATATTATGATTTTTTATCTGCTTATTCTTGTGTAAATCAAGGACATAATCATCCTGAAATTATAGATGCTCTTACCAAACAAGCACTCAAATTATCTATCACCTCCCGGGCTTTTCATAATAGTGTACTAGGGATATATGCAGAATATATCTGCACTCTCTTCGGATTTGAAAAAATGCTCCCTATGAATTCAGGAGCAGAAGCAGTAGAATCTGCCATTAAACTCTGTAGAAAATGGGGATATGAAAAAAAAGGAATCCCTCAAAACGAAGCACTCATCATAGTTTGCAAACAAAACTTCCACGGAAGAACCACTACTATAGTTTCTTTTAGCTCAGACCCCCTTGCTAAAAAAAACTTCGGTCCTTTCCCACAAGGATTTTTAGAAATACCGTATAATGACTTACATTCTTTAGAAGAAGCCCTGCAAAATAAAAAAGTAGCGGGTTTTTTAGTAGAGCCCATACAAGGAGAAGCAGGAGTTATAGTACCATCAGATAACTTTATATCCGAAGCAAAAAAACTCTGTAAAAAAAATAACGTCCTCTTGATAGCTGATGAGATTCAAACAGGACTAGGAAGGACCGGAACTTGGTTAGGAGTTTGTGGAAACTGTAATTGTCAAAATACATGCGAAAGAAATAAACAAACATATACAAAACCCGATATTCTTTTATTAGGAAAAGCGCTATCAGGCGGAACATATCCCATTTCTGCTATTTTGTCCGATGCAGAAGTAATGAACGTTCTAACACCAGGAACCCATGGATCTACTTTTGGAGGAAATCCAATCGCTTCCAAAGTCGCTATGACCGCCTTAGAAGTCCTTTTAAAAGAAAAACTGATGCTCAATGCTCGCAAAATGGGACTCCTCTTCCGAAACAGAATCCAAACAATGCTACCAAAATACCCCATCATCTCAATAGTACGTGGGAAAGGACTTTTAAATGCTATAGTTATAAATGATTCTCCCGAAAGCACCACAGCATGGGATATCTGTATCATTTTTAAAAATAACGGATTATTAGCAAAGCCCACTCATGGAAATATTATAAGATTTGCTCCCCCCCTCACCATTACAGAAGCACAAATAGACCACGCCTGTGATATTATAGAGCAAAGTATCCAAGAATTTACAGCAGAATCAAATGCCTTAAAAAACAAGTCATAGAACTATAAAAAAACATATATTCATTTTATTGTATTTATTCTCATAAAATCCTTCTTTTATGGAATTATTTTTAGATAAAATTTTATTTTTTGAAAAAAAACTATCTTGGTGTTTTACAAAAATAATTATAGTATAAAAATTCCATTATTCCTGTTCTGAAAAGAACTCTCATTTTAACTATTACATTGTATTATGAACAAAAAATTAAAAACTAAATCGTATTGTTGGGGTCCTGGTCCTAGTAGTCCTAGTAAGAGGTACTCGGTTATAGTGGTAAAAAATTAAAAAATTATCTCCTATAATCTTTTTAATATGTCAATTTTTTTAATAGAATATATTTTATCATTAAAAATTACTGAATGGGTAAGTTTACTTGCAAATCTTGCAGTTATTATTGGTGTTTTTTTTGGTGTATTTCAAGTTTTTCAATATAACCGATACATAAAATCAGAACACAAAAAAAATTTAATTGAAATTTTTGATTATTGGCGTTTAAGTGATGATTTAAATAATTTATTTTATGAATTGCAATACAATACATTTACTTTTGACTTGCAAAAAGATTTAGGAGGGAGTGACAAAGAAAAAAATTTAGATAAACTATTAGAAAATCTCATTAAATTAGGGATAACATTTGAGCATAAAATAATCACCAAAGAAGATTTAAAATTATTTGAATACGAATTTAACATTATTTATTATAACGAAGAGGTAAAAAAGTATATTGTAACTATAATTAAAAGTGGGAATCCTACTACAGCTTTAAAATCTAAAATTGAGCAATTTAAATATTTAGAATTAATAGATAAAACAATTAACGGTTCTTAATTTTATTCTCTTCTTATATACATAAAAAAGCATATACTTGGCAATACCATACGATTTGCTCCCCCCCTCACCATTACAGAAGCACAAATAGACCACGCCTGTGATATTATAGAGCAAAGTATCCAAGAATTTACCCTTCAAACCAAACATACATAAAAAAAGAACATTTCATCAACGCTCCCTTTTGGATTTATAATAACTCCCTATCAAATAAATATATAACTATAATTAGAAACAGCTTTCTATAAAATAATTCATAATTTATTTTTTGGAACATCCACATCCATTGGAGCATCCATCTTTTTTTTGAAACTGCTTATGTATCTTTCCACAGAGATACCACAAAGCAAGACAAAAAAGCACAAAAATAATAATTTTTTCTATCATAAAAATATAAAGTAAAAAATCCATACATTAAAATCCTATTGCAATAGTTTCTTTTACAACTACTTGCTTTCCATATACATCAAAAAATTCACAATAGAGAATGTATAACCCAACAGGAACACGAAGGTTAGATTCATCCGTCCCATCCCAAGTAAAAAAACTGGATGCGGAAAGATAAGAACCATTGCTCAAAGTTTTTATTTTTATTCCATCAACATTATAAATAAAAGCATACACCTTACTATTTTGAAGAGAATGGTGAAAGGTAATAGTGGTAGAGTTAGTGAGGCATCCAGCACAAGGAACAAATGCTTTTGGCTCTATTTCTATCATTTTTTCGGGAATGTGTAATACACCATTTCGAGAATTATCGTACCCCGGTGTAGCAAATCCTACGGATTCTGTTGCAGAGCTCCAATTAAGACGTTCATTTGTTGAAGTATGAGCAAAAATACGTTCCAAAGAAACCCCTTCTGTTTCTTTTAAGAGAGTCGAGTGCATTTTTTCATCGTAATACAAAGAATCTACGGTGATATTTTCTGCATTTTTTATAAATACTCCTCCTTTATCATCATTGTAAGATGGTAATGTGACTTTCAAAAAAGTATTTTCTTTTCCTAACGGATATTGCATTTGTAATACTTCAGGTGCATTGGTAAAAGTGACAAAAGAATTTGGCTCTAAAATAAAACTACTGTCCGATACACTGCGAAAATTTGCGCTTCTTTCCCCTTCTTGGTTACCTATTTTCCATCCTGCGAGGTTAATATATTTTTCAGATATATTTTTTAATTCTACAAAGTCCACTCCATTTACATTTGGATTGAATAGAATTTCATTGATGATGACATCGTCTTTATCTCCTCTTTCGGGTAGGAAGAAATAAGTTTGTATATTTCTCCCCATATTATTTTTGCAGTCATATATTTCTGATAGAGAAAGCAGGTATTGGGTTTGTTTTTTTATTTTCTCAGAAAAAATGATTCTAAAACTATCCGTAAATCCCGAAGGGGTAGCGTATTGTATAGGTATGGATGGTTTTAAAATAGGGGAACTATTTTTATCCCATCTGATTATTTCGGATATAAATATGAGAATGGAAGAATCGTTTATTACTTCTATCCGTTTTATTGTTGGAGGTATACTATCAAGAAATGAATCATTTACAGAATTTTGTTTTCCGGGAGTACCTCCTGTTATACTTCTACTGGCTGTCCAGTTCTTGCTTCCCAAACATTCATTTCCTATTTCTTGAATTTCTAAAGAATACCCTCCGTCTTGATTTTCTTTTGGTAATGAAGCCGGAGAATACATAACCCTATCCATAATGGTATCTTGTTTTTTAAGAGTTATAGTCCCTCCTGCATTGGAAAGAGAAAAAGAAGGCACTCCGAGTATTTTTCCATACTGTTGTAAAAGGGAAGTATAGTTTGTGGCTGCTACTATACAATATTCTTGAGGGAGCATATCCACGAAAGGAAGTGAAATATTCGTATTATTTATTTGTAAAGTGCAGTTATGCAAAGATATTGTCTGCGAGGAACGGTTATATATTTCCAAATACTCAGCATCGGGTAAGCCGATAGGAGGAGAGGGGTCAAACATTATTTCTGTGATAAAAATATCTCCTTTTTTCGGTGCATTGCCCGTAGAAAAAATAAAAGAAGCACTATCTATCAAGAGAATATTGCCTGATATATCCGATATATTTTTTACAATGAGTGTGTAAGGAGTATTATGACTATAAGGAGGGTCAAAAAAAAGTTTGTATTCCCGAGCATTTAATGGAGAAATAGTTTTTGGAAACCCTTGCTGTGACACAATATAATTATTCAATGAGGATGCGGAATAGAAAGATACCTCTTCATTAAATGTTATCACTAATTCTTGTTGATTGATGGGTTTTACATTCGACAAATAAGGGGATTGGGTATCTCTCAAAAATCGTATTCTTTGATTCGGAATTTTCCTATTCCATCTATCAGAGAGGGAATCTAATTGCAAAAAGAGGGGTATATTTTCTAAAAAATGATCGGTAAAAAATAATCGTACAAGAGAAGAATCTTTTTCGTGGAGAGTATAGTGCTGTGGAGAAATATTTTGTGGAAAAAGTTTGAAGTATGTTTTTTTGAGATTTTTGTACGAAAGAGGGTTAGTAAATTGTATTTGGAGAATATCATTTTTTTCTATTTTTATAAACTTGATACGAGAGTTATACAAAAGATTGATGGTGTCCATTTTTTGTTGTTTTATACCATCTTCTCCCCATATATTTTGTATCACAAAAGGATACGTAGTCCCATTGATACATTTTTTATTATAGGTAAAAAGTATTGCTTCTGCTGAAAAAATATTGGTTGAGAGTATTTGAAAAGAATCATTGAGAGACAAAATAAGAGAACTCTTTATAGAATCGCGTAGAAAAAGTTTTGAAAATTTTACTACTACTGTGCTGTCCGAATGAAAAAAAGCATCTGCAATTTGAATGGTGGAATTATCTATAAATGAGGTAATGGAATCTTTTGTATTTGCGAATCTATCGCTTATATTTGTAAATAATAGAGGGATATTATGTTTGATAGAGAGCGGATTTTGAAGGGTTATTTCTATTTTTGAAGAGTCATATTCTAATATTTTGAAAGAGTGTGCGGGTGCATTTTCTATAAAAACAGAGAGACGAGTATACTGTTTGAGAGGTTCTGAAAATTGAAATCGGAGTGTTTTTTGAGTATATGCATTGGAGTATAGCAAACGAGGGGGGATGGTATCGAAAAAAAATGGTTTAGAAGAGGTGGTGGTCATTTTGTTTTTATGAATATCTTCTATGTTTTTTATGGAAAGTTCTTGTTCTATTTCGGGTGGGATTTTTTCTAAAAAAGTGAGGATTACTTGGGTATTATTTTTTAAAAGAGCAGAAACGGGTTGTTTATCCCTATTGAGAAGGGTATAGTTTGCGGAAGTTTCTCCCGAATGCTTCCAAATAGGTTCATCAAAACTCAAAGATAATTGACGAGAATTGAGAGCCAAAATATCTATTATCTTCGGTGCTTTTGTGTCGTAAAAAAGAGGAAACTCGGGAGTTATTACAGAAGAATCGGATATGTCTGTAAGAGAACGGACTTTTAGGAAAAAGAAAATATTTTCGGGGAACTTTCTTGAAAAAATAAGACGAATATTTTTTGAAGAAGTATCCATTTGTATTATGCTTACAGGATTTATAGTATCGTGTATGATGCTATAATTTTTTAACTGAGATAAACTATTTTGAGATATTTTTTTTTGAAAGATTACCCGCAGATAATTCTCTCCTTCCACAAAAGCGGTATCTATTTCTTGCTTTATTTTGATTTTTTTGGTAGTAAATGGAATAACATTTCCCACACTGTCGCTTATATTCCCAATATTGATTGTGTACGTTTCATCTAACAATAAATTATGGGAAAACGAAAGGAGTATACTTTTTTTATCGCTCTGTAAAATAGCACTGGAAGGGAGAGGGTTAAAAAAGAGCAGGGGATGCGATAATGAAAAATTTTGCTCGTTTTCGGCTGTTGTTTCCTTTAAGGATTCATCAAATAATAATACAATATTTTTGAGGGATACCAAAGATATATTTTTTAAAAGGGGTGGTTTTTTATCATAAGAGAAAGAATAACTTCCCGATTCCGCATTGTTGTTACATTTTTTAATATTTTTATAAGTAATAGTATATTTTTTTTCAGAAATAATCGGAGTATCTAATGTCACTTGAATACTATTTTGTGATGCTTTTTGAATGGTTTTTATACTATGAGAATGTATCGTGATGCTCCAATTCTGAGAATTTTCAAGATCTATTTCTTGAGAAAAAATAATATGGAATCGTATACTATCTATAAATTGTATTTGAGATATAGCGATTTGATTGGTATCTAGGGCGTTTACCCATGAGTTTATACTCCCTGGAGTCCCTCCTATTTTAGAAAAAGATGCTCTCCAATTGGTAGAAGGGGAACAAGCGGAGTTTTTATTGAGAAACTCTAAAGTCCATCCTCCATCTTGTTTTTTAGAATCCCCATAAAAACTGTCTCGGTATGTGATACTGTCTATCAGATTGTTAAAATTATCCCGTAGTTCTATTTTCCTTCCCGTATTGGTTAAGCTGGGAAAGTTTGCAACCCCAATTGTTTTTCCAAAGAGTTGGTAATTATTTACAAAGGCAGTAGGGCAAAGAATAACGTATTCACCTGCATGTATAGTATAATTTCCAATATTTGCCGTGGATATTTTGAAATTATAGAGATTTATAGAATGGCTCGTATTATTAAAAATTTCTATAAATTCAGCAGAACTATGAGTAGGTAAAACCAGGGAATCAGGATAGAATGTTCCTGTTGGGTCGGGAAAAAGCTCATTTATCCATAAGTCCTTATAAGAACTCGGAGCATTTACCGCAAAAGACAAGACGAGAGAATCTATCTGAGCATTCATCTTTTCGTTTGCAATATTCTTGATGGAGAGAGTATAATGAGTATTTGCAAAGTTTTGAGAAAAAGAAAGAACGAGTTTATTTTTTGCATTATTTTGAAAAAAAATAGTATCGGGATTGTAAAAATTATTATCTAATACAAAAGAATTTTTGTTTACATTTGTTATATTTTGGTTCCAAGAAAGGAGTATTTTTTTATTTTCAAAAATGCGAAAAGAATCTATTCTAAGGGGATTATAGGTAAAATTTAGAACTGTTGGGGAAGGAACAATATGTTTTTGATTGCTATTTTTTAAACCCTGTACGGAAAGCTCATAGGTATTTCTTTCAAAAACACTATCAAATAAGAGTGTAGCTTCTCTTTTATTGGGATACAATACAATATCTATAGGGGTACCAATATTATTATTAACGGTATAATGAGAGAAATTTTTTGCGGAAATAGTATCTACTGCCTCGTTAAAAAATAACTGCAAAGAACGATTACTTTTTATCTGAAGAGAATCTATAATCAAAGGAATAAAATATTCAAATGTTGTGTTGGTGGAAAGTTGACTATTTTTTTCTTCATTAAAAATATTTTGCACAGAAAGAGAGTAAAACTGGGGAGCAAAGGAATTGCTAAAAATAAGAGTAATTTCTTTCTTGTGAGCAGAGATTATGATGTTTACAGGCATTCCTAATGTATGGACAGAGTAATGGGCAATATTGTTTGCAGAAATACTGTCTACTTCTTGATTAAAAAAAAGAGTAATCTTTTGAGGGGACAGAGCATGTACACTCAGCAAACGCAAAGGGTTGTAGATAAAAGAAGTAGTAAGCGTATCAAAATCTTTGGAAACCTGTGCTTTTATGTTATGTATGGAAAAAGCATTATTTCCTGTTCGTATACTATCTACATACATATCTATGGACTGCAAAGTATATTTTTTGAGAGAATCAATGGTTATAGAGGGAGTGAAAGAATAGTTATTTCTATTCAAGGTAGTAGTAGAATCATACGGTTGATTAAAAGTAATTCGAATTTGTTTTTGGTTTATTATTTCTATATTTTGAATGCGTAACTTTGTCATAATAGATATGCTATCAAACGAATAAGCAGATTTATTTCCTGAAGAGTAACGAGTATAGACACCAAAATATTTGGAGGAGGTGAAAGAACTATCCGTAGTAGTTCCCTGTAAAGTATAGTTATTTGCTACACCTGTAAAAAGCTTCCATTCACCACGGTGGGAACGGGTCACTTGTATTTTATAACTACATGGGCAGGTGACGGTAGAACTCCCTGAAGAAAGTAGAGTAAAGAAAGTTGTCCCTGTTTGTTTTTGCAAAATAATTTGTTTATTCGCATTAATACTTACGAAATACGCATTTAGATCTCCTAAAAGGTAAGAGGTATCAGTCACTAAATATATTCTTGGAAAATTAGCAGTAGTAGGGTTGGGAATGCGAACCCAAAATTCCCACATCGTGGCTTCTAAAAGAGTAAAAGGGGTAGATATAGAGGAATAAAAAGCATCGCCACCTGATGCAGAAGTATTATTGAGTTGTAACTGTTGTGATGCGTTGATGATAAAATGAGTAGTATCTCCTTTCCATTTTGGGTTTTGAGAAATATTTCCATCGGTAAAATTTTCTATAAATTGTGCCTCAGCAGCCTGAATAATGATGAAAAAGAAGAATAATTTTTTCATAATACTACAAAATAATAGGTGAAAACTTGTCATTTTTGCAGAAGAATTCCATATTCCGAGTCCCGAAATAGGAAGGGTGTTTTTTTTTACAAAGATAAATATTTTTTTATTGGTGGGTTCTAAAAATTGTTTTTTAGGTTTTAATTTTTTAAAAATATAAGAACCCATTTTATATATTTAAAAAGTCAAAACAAAAGTACATATTTCATTCTTATTAGTTTACATTTTTTCTAATTTTTCTAAAAAAATAGTTTGGATTCATCTTTTTTTATACTCTTTTACTGACTAAGCACACATATCTTATATAATTCCTAATCATACTTTTTGAATCACCACCGATTTTCAAATATTTAATTTTTAGAACTCCCGATTATTATATTGTTTCGAATACGTTCATAATATTCTTTTTTAATTGTGAATGTATGACCTCTATTCCGGCCGATTATGGTAGTTTTTTTAGGTCAACTATCTCATCGTTTTCCTATATTGCTTTCGGGGTGGGTATTATACCTCGGAAGAAATCGCCATGACAGGGATGCATGTATGAATCTAGGTGTAATCTATACCCTAAGCATCGTAAGGATAATCTTATTATGCTCAATAGTTACTCATGTCTCATAAAAAGAAGAGCTTCTATACCTGGATCTGGCTCTTTCATAAATCTTTCACCTATTAAAAAACCATGGTATCCATAGTTTTTCTTCAAATCTTGGATTATTTTATGGGAATGTATTCCACTTTCTGAGATTTTGCAGAAGAGTGGCGGAATGGTATCGGATAGTTTTTTGCTATTATCTATATCTATTTCCATAGTATCCAGATTCCTATTATTGACCCCAATGATATCTATAAGATTTTCTATACCCATATGCAAGCATTTCAGGAGTTCTAATTCTGTATGAATTTCTAACAGTACTTCTAAATGCAATTCTTTTGAAAGTGTTGCAAATTTTTTTACTTCTTGGGGACTGAGTATATTAGCTATTAAAAGAATAGCATCTGCACCTATACTTCTCGTTTCCAAAATTTGATACTCATCTATAATAAAATCCTTTCTGAGAAAAGGATAAGCAGGGTATAAAGATTTTGCTCTCCTTAAATCGGAACATCTGCCTGCAAAAAAACGCTCTTCTGTCAAAATAGAAACCCCTGAAGCACCAGCCTCAAAATAATATTTGCATACGTATTCTGATTCTACATTCATATTCAGGTATCCTTTGAGGGGAGAGCGTCTTTTATATTCCATAATCACCCCTGTTCCTAACAGAATAGATTTTTTGAGAGAAACCACAGGAATACTTTCTTGTATTTGTTTCTCTAAAATCCGAGGAGGGATTCTTATTTTTTTAAATGTTTCTACATTTTTTCTTGTCTCATTTACTATTTCTTCTAAATATTTTGCTTTGTTTTCCATCTTCGTTTTTATAGTGAGCATTTTTTAAGTTCCATCAGTGTTTTATTTTTTTTGTATCAGTTGTTCTACATCACTCGGATAGTATGAAAATTTACGTTGCATTTTTTATATCCAATTATTTGTTAATCTATCAATTATATTCATTTGTTTGATTGTAAAACCAATTATGTTTATAATTTCTTCCAATTTTACAATTTCTTTATTATCCAATTTTCGATTTTTACGTTCCTTTAAATACTTGTCAAGAACTTGATAACTACCGATTTTGAAATTAAAAATTTCGTCTGAAACTTTATCAAAATAATTTGTTTCGTTGTAATATAAACGGTTCTCTTTGAATTGAATTTTTGTAACATCAGTATCCTCCAATCCCATCGGAATACCAACGTTTTGAGTAGGTATTTCTTTGAAAGTATGAGCATTAACAAGTTGTTCTCCAATATTTGACAACTTTTTTATTGTTGTCAAATCTTCAGTAAATGGTAATTTAGGAAAATCAATTTTTAAAAACTCAATATATTTTTTTCTGTAAGTCGGACTATGCAAAATAGCATACATGTAATAAAAAATTTCTTCGGCTGTGAATTTACCTTGATAAGTATCTTTTATAAAAGTTTTAAAATTATCGGTAAAATTTAATTTTCTGCCTTCTATTTTTTCAAATAATAAGCCGTTACCGTTGCCGGTTTGCTCGGAATATAAATATAATGAAAAAACTACACCTGCACCTAGATCTCTACCTCCTGCTAAAAAACTTTCATCAGAAATCTTATTTGTAATAAAAGCATGTTTGTAATCAGGTAATTTTGATTGTCGAGGAACAATTATTCCTAAATTTTCATGTCCGAAAAAATTATCCATTACTGCTTTTCTGCTTCTCGACAAAAAATTATTATCATAAAAAATGTATCGAACATCAAATGGGCGATAATCGTATTCTACAATTTTGATTTTATCAAAATTTGCTTTTAATGCGCGTTCGTATTCCCACGTTGTATTTTCGTTCAGGTCGTATTCTCTTATCAAATCAGGTATGGGGGGGGGACCTTTTAATATTTTATGAATCCGCTTTTCAAGTTTTTCGCTATTAAAATCTATTGAAATTGTATCTACTTTTGTTCCAATACCAACACTATAAGTCTTAAAAATATCAGTTACACTCCAAAACTTGAAATAATTGTTTTTACTATCAATTATTTTATCGGTAAACCAAAAATATGGTTCTGATAATTTCAATTTTTCGAAAGGAACGTTTTCAAATTCTGTATTTTCAAAATAATCAAATTTTTCTTTTCTACTGATTAAATCATTTTCTTTTGTCGAAAAATAATATACTTCTTTATTTTTCAAACGCTTTTCTAAACGCACTAAAAACAAAATACTTACTCCTACTCTTATGTCAAAAACATTTTCATCGCCTTCTTTTTTCAAAGAATTGCCATGCAAATTAACAATATAAATTTTATCAAAATCTTCGTATAATTTTTCTCTCATTTTTCTGAAAATCAGACCATCTAAATAAGAGTTGTTTGTAATAATTGCAATAATCCCTTTACCAGTTTTTTCTATTTTATTGTGCGCAAATCTGATGAATTTTATATAATCATCATTTAATGAATTTATTGTTTTTTCGTTTAGATTTTTTTTGTAATCTTTTAATAAATTAGTAATAAAATGACTTTTATTTGATGAAGATGTAGAATATGGAGGATTTCCTGTAATTACCAATATTGGTTTATCCTTTATCTTCTGAGCTGTTTCTCCTTCAATTGAAAGTGCTTGAACAAATACATTGTATTGTGTTTTAAGCGGTTCTATTGTATTGGTCAAATATACTTGCAAACGTTCTTTTGGTTGCAGTTCGTAGTCATTATCTTTTAAAAATTGAGATAGTTTTAAGTGTGCAATAGTATAAGGGGCAATAAGATACTCAAAACCATAAATATTTTTCAGGATATGTTCTTGTATTAGCACTTGTCGTTTCGTGGAATTGGGCGGAACGGAATTTAATATCTGTTTTAATATTTCTAAAATAAAAGTTCCCGTTCCGGTTGCAAAATCAAGTACTGTAATTTTTTTGTTGTCGGCAAATTGTTGTTTAATACCAAATTCTGTTTCTAATAATTGTCCCGCACTACGAATAATAAAACTCACTATTTCGGGTGGCGTATAGTAAACTCCTTTTGATTTTCGCAATTTTGCATCGTAAACCGACAAAAATTCTTCGTAAAAATATAAATAGGGGTCGGCAACTACGGATTTATCGGGATTTTTGTTTTTGTTAAAAGATAAACTTTCTTGAATTGCTCGAACATCAATATTATTAAGTAAAGTAATAATTTCTTCTACAATCCAGCGAGTGTCTGCATATTCTTCGTTTTCTAATTTATCAATAAAACCAACTAATTCGTGTATTAATTCAAAAGATTTTGGAATGTATTGCTTTGCAGTAAAAAGGTTTATTTCTTTCGTGTCGGCATTGAGTTTCGCAAGAAAAATACCGTAACTCAACATTTGCGCAAAAGCATCGGAAAATTCGGAAACTGTTAAATGTGTAGAAATTGAGGTTTGAAATGTGCTATATAAACCTGTTAGCGGACTTTGTGTTTCACTATCGATTTGACTTTGAATGGTATCACGCAAAAAATCTTTTAAGATTTTGGTTCTTGTTGCTATTGAATGAGCAAGTTCTTTTGCATTATTTATTCCTGTCGGATTTTCTTTAAGAAATTGCTTTATAACATTTTCTGTGTTTTCATCTTTTTCTTGTGTAATTTGAAACTTTTTATTTTTTAAGTCGCTTACATAACATAAGGTTTCACGCAATTCAATTTTGCCTTTGCGTATCCAAATAAATTCCAAATAATTTGTTAATAGTAAATTATCAGATAGTTGGGTGTATTTTTTTATTTGCTCGCTCTTAATTATTTTTTCTAAATTGTCGTCTACTTTTTTAGTTTCAACATAACCGATTATTCCATTTTTATCGGATATTTTAAAATCGGGTGCACCAAATTTTCCTTCTCGTTTTCCTTCGTGCAGTATATCAATTTTTCTATCAAAAATATCTGTTAATAAAGTTTTTAATTCAAAACGCAGAGAATGTTCGGTAACTTCCGAAAAATCAATTGTTTGTAATGATTGTATATATTTTTGTAATGCGGTCATAATTTTTTTCGCAAGTTTAATATTTTTTACTTAATAATTTTAGGTGGGTTCTAAAAATTGATTTATTCAAGAGGATGTATTGTATGAGAATTATCGTTTCGCAACGGTCTTGGATCATTTATTTTTATGGATCATTTATTTTTTTTGAATAATTGTTTCAATGAATACCTGTAGTGAGAGGGCTTCCTCTAATAGATTTATGTATTCTAATTCTTTTTGGTTTAGAGATTGCCATGCATCGTAGAGTATAAAAAGTTCTTCGGTATTTTGGGCGTATGCTCTTTGAATGGTCTTATAGTTATTTTGCAAAGCGGGGATTACTTGGGTTTCATAGATAGATATTTGTTTGATTTTTGCTGCAAGATTATTTTTTAGTCGGTACAAGTTGTTTATATATTCGTTGAGCATACTTTGTTTTTCATATTCTATGGCTTGTATTTTGCATTCTAATGACTTAATGGAGGCTTTTGTCATTTTTGATGCCCATGGAACCATTGGTAGTCGCACCATTCCCATGAGAGTATATTGCATTGGTTGTCCTCCAAAGCCGATCATGTGGTCATATCTGATTCCAAATTGTGGTTTCAGGTTTTCTTTTTCACTTTCTTGCTTGAGAAAGAGAGTTGTTTTTTCTTTTTCAATTGCTTTTATATCACTTTTTGTTTCGGAAAGCATTTGTTTATCTATAAAAAGGGTGCTGTAGTCGTTTAGTTCGTATATGGTATCTATGTCAAAAAGTTTTTCCGGATTTCTGTCCATAAGGGTATTCATGCGTATTCTGATATTGGTGATAGTGTTTTCAGCGTCTATGAGAGTGTTTTTAATTTCTCCCAAAGAAGCCATTGCTTTATAATATGCTCCTATTTTTTCTGTTCCATTTCGGTATCTTATTTCAAAAGTATGGATAATAAGATGCAGATTTTGCTCGCTTTCTTTCAAAAGGGCTATTTTTTTTTTGGTCACCAGCCAGTTATAGTAATATGCTTTTGCTTCTTGGATAATATCATTTATAATGTATTCTTTCCTTTCTGTTTCAGCCACACTCATAGAGTTCATATAAGATTGTTCTGCGTCTAATTTTTTTTTATTGGGAAACATTTGTTCTACACTGAACATAACAGAACCTAATCCTGTTATATCTCCATTTCTTTTCCAAAGTTCTGCATTATAAGGGGTGAAAAATTGCCCTGCTCCCACTTGTGGGGTCATCCAACTTCTTGCTCCCTGAGCATTATCCTTCATAGATTGGATATTACTTTCATACATTTGTATGGTGGGGTTGTTATGAGTAATGGTATCGAATACATTTTGCAGTGATAATACCTGAGGCATTACCCGAAAAGGAAGAGAAAAAAGGAATAGGAAATAAAAGTTATTCTTTTGCATCTATAATTTCAATTTTATGGTTCTTTTTTAATTCTTTTTGTTTTATCATTTCAAAGATGATGGGAGTTATTAGTAAAACGTATATGGTAGAAGAGAGAGTGCCTCCTATTAAAGGTATAGTTATTGGCTTCATAATATCGCTTCCTGTTCCTGTAGCCCAAAGGACTGGTATAATGCCAAAAAGTCCTACGGAAACGGTCATAAGTTTTGGTCTTAGTCTTTGTGTAGCACCCATCATTATATAATTTCTTATAATAGTAACATTAAGGGTTTCAGAGGAGTTTCCGTGTTTATCAACCATCTTTATCATTGCTTCGTTGAGATAAATAGTCATAAGCATAGCTGTTTCTATAGCCATTCCAAAAAGAGCAATAAAACCTACGGCTACCGCTACGGATAGATTTATATTATAAAAATATACCATAAACACTCCCCCTATGAGAGCAAAAGGAACGGTAATCAAGGTAGTAAATGCTTCTTTTATGGAATTATACGTGAAATAGAGTATAAAAAAAATAATCCCTATCACTATGGGTATAATCAGTGTGAGGGTCTTTTCAGCACGAATTTGGTTTTCCCATTGCCCACTCCATTCTACAAAATATCCTTGGGGTAATGTTTGTAGCATTTGGTTCAGTTTTTCTTGGGCTTCTTTCACGGTGCTTCCCAAATCACGTTCTCGCACATTGAATAATACTGTCCCTCGTAAGAGAGCGTTTTCCGAGTTTATCATCGGCGGTCCGTCTGTTATTTTTATATCGGCTACTCTATCTAATGGAATCGTTCCTAAATTGGGAGTTTGTATCGGTAGATTTTGCAGGTCTTGTATATTATTTCTAAAATCTTGTCCATATCTTGCATTGACCGAGAATCTACTCCTGCCCTCAATAGTATTAGTAAGTTCCACTCCGCCCAGAGCAGTTTCTACTACCATATTTACATCATCTATAGTAAGATCATACCTGCCAATTTCCTTGCGTTTTATGACAACATCTATATATTTTCCCCCTGTTATAGGTTCTACATAGAGGTCCTTCACTCCTCGTATGTCTTCCAAATGTTTTTTTATTTTTTCTGCAAAGGCATAGATTGTATCTAGCTTTTGTCCATAGATTTTGAGTCCTATGTCCGTTCTTATACCTGTGGAGAGCATATTTATTCTATTAATAATTGGCTGAGTCCATCCATTCACTACACCTGGTATTTGTAATTTTGAATTGAGCTCGTTGATGATATCATTTTTTGTGATACCTTCTCGCCATTCTGAGGTAGGTTTGAGTAAAATAATGGTTTCTATCATACTTATAGGCGAATTATCCGTAGCAGTATATGCTCTCCCTGCTTTTCCTAATACATGCGATACCTCAGGGACGGTAGTAATAATTTTATCTTGCACCTGCAAGATTCTTTTTACCTCAGAGTTAGAAATATCAGGCAAAGTCACGGGCATAAAGAGAATAGAACCCTCATCTAAAGGGGGCATAAACTCAGAACCCAAACGGGTCATCATACCTAATCCCACAAGAAGAATAAGGATACTCGCACTTAACACCACCTTCCTCCATCGGAAGCAAAATAAAAGGAGAGGAGTATATATTTTTTCTAAAACACGGGTTATAGGATTTTCTTGTTCTCTTTTTAATCGTCCTTTGAGAAAAAAAGAAATCAATACAGGCGTGAGCGTAATGGCTAAAAAAGCATCTACCAACAATATAAAGGTCTTTGTCCAAGCCAGGGGATGAAATAACTTCCCTTCCATTCCCGTCAATAAAAATATAGGTAAAAAAGAGGTAATGACTATGAGCGTAGAATAAAAAACTCCAGGACCTACCTGCTTACAAGAACTTTCTATTATCGCATTTCTCTGCTCTTCTGTTAATAATTTTTCTCTTTTGTTTGATTGCATATATATTTTACTTACATAGATACTACTGGCTACCTAAAAATAAGAGTGTGGGATTCTAAAAAATGGTGTTGTATTTATATAAG
>JASGCU010000039.1 GCA_030053935.1 Chitinophagaceae bacterium | reverse complement strand
AGCAGGATGAAATAATTAAAAAAAGCGAGATGATACATAAAGTATGTAAAAAAGGGTATAGAAACAAGCCATTAACAGAAGAAGAGAATAGAAAAAAGTCAAAAGTTACGTCAGGTATAGAACATGTATTTGGCTTTATGGAACAAAGTATGCAAGGGTTACGTATACGAAGTGTGGGAATATTAAGGGCTACAGGAATAATTGGGTTAATAAACATAACATACAACATTTGTAGGTATGAACAAATAGTAAGATTAGGAATTATATAAGATATGTGTGCTTAGTCAGTAAAAGAGTATAAAAAAAGATGAATCCAAACTATTTTTTTAGAAAAATTAGAAAAAATGTAAACTAATAAGAATGAAATATGTACTTTTGTTTTGACTTTTTAAATATATAAAATGGGTTTTTATATATTTAAAAAATTAAAACCTAAAAAACAATTTTTAGAACCCACCTTAATTATGTATCGTATTATTATTGTATTATTTTGTGCTTTTTATTGTATTGTTTTTTCTACCCATGCTCAAAAATGGGGTTTAGTAGATACAGAATACGTGTTAGGGCAACTACCCGAGTACAAAAAAGCACAAGCAGAGTTAGAAAAAGTATCTTTAGAATGGGAAGAAGAAATGAAAACCATGACAAAAGAAGCAGAGCAGATGGAAATAAAATTTCATTCAGAGGAAATTTTATTAACCGTAGAATTAAGAAAAGAAAGGAAAGAAGCAATAGATAAAAAATTTGAAGAAATAAAGGAATATAATAAAAAAGTATTTGGTTTTGAAGGGTTATATTTTCTAAAAAAAAAAGAACTTATAAAACCCGTTCAAGATAAAGTAGCCGAAGCCATTGATAAAGTAAGAAAATCACAACGATTAGGAATCTTATTAGATAAATCCAGTGATTTGGTAGTACTTTATGTAGATCCTACTCACGATTATACAGACTTAGTGTTAGAATCCCTTGGACTCAATAATGATAATAGCGTAATAGACGAAGAAAATACAAAAACGAAAACACAAAAAAGTAAAAAAGAATAAAACAATAATTTAATTAATAAACAAACAAATAAAATGATAAAAAAAATAAGTATATTTTTTGCGTGTATTGTAATAAGCACCTCTGTTTATCCACAGCAGCTTGCTATAAAAATAGGATATGTGAGTATAGAGTATGTTTTAAGCCAGATGCCTGAAGCAAAGCAGATAGAATCTGAATTGAAAGCATATAAATCACAATTAGAAAATAGATTAGAATCAAAAGTAAAAGAATTTCAATCAAAAGGTCAGGACTTTCAAACAAATTATCAAAAAATGACTGAGTTAGAGAGGTCTGATAAACAAGAAGAATTACAAAATTTACAGGCATCTATTGAAAAATTTCAAAGAGAAGCACAAACATCTCTCCAAGAAAAAGAAGTGCAGTTACTACAACCCGCATACGACAAAATTCAAAAATCAATTGATGCAATAGCAAAAGAAAACGCGTATACTTATATATTGAGAGCTGAAGCTCTTTTGTATGGAGATAAAGAAACCGATGTTTCTAAATTAGTATTAAAAAATATGGGTATAACACCTACTACAGAACCCATCAAAAAAAATTCTACTAACACTCTTCCCAAGCCACCCGATTTGAAAAAGAACTAAAATATTTTTCAATGAACGATACATGTTTGATAAATATGATGTTATAGTAGTAGGAGCAGGGCATGCGGGTTGTGAAGCTGCGCATGCTGCTGCCTCTATGGGATCCAAAGTTTTGCTTATTACTATGAATATGCAAACTATTGCCCAAATGTCCTGTAATCCCGCAATGGGAGGCATAGCTAAAGGACAAATAGTCCGAGAAATAGATGCACTTGGAGGAATGTCGGGTATTGTATCTGATAAATCCATGATACAATTTCGTATGCTTAACAAATCTAAGGGACCCGCGGTATGGAGCCCTCGATCTCAAAATGATAGAATGTTATTTGCTTCAGAATGGAGATATGCATTAGAAGCCAATAAAAATATTGACTTTTGGCAAGAAATGGTAACGGAAATATTGGTAAAAGATAAAAAAGCCATAGGTGTAAAAACCCCATTAGGTGTTGAAATATTCAGCAAAACGGTAATACTTACAAACGGAACTTTTTTAAACGGAGTCATTCATATAGGAGAAAAAAAAATGGGAGGAGGTAGAACTGCAGAAAGATCTTCTACGGGAATAACGGAACAATTAATATCTTTGGGCTTTCAATCAGGTAGGATGAAAACAGGAACCCCTCCAAGAGTAGACGGAAGATCACTCCACTACGAAAAAATGGAAGAACAAAAAGGAGATGAACATCCCAGTAAATTTTCTTACATAGACGAAACAAAACCTCTTAAGAAACAACGCAGCTGCTTTATCACTTATACAAACGAAAACGTACATAATATTCTTAAAACAGGGTTTGATAAATCTCCTCTTTTTGCAGGGAGAATACAAGGAATAGGACCACGATACTGCCCTTCTGTGGAAGATAAAATTAACAGATTTGCCGATAAAGAAAGACATCAAATTTTTGTAGAACCAGAAGGATGGAATACAGTAGAAATATATGTAAATGGATTCTCTACCTCATTGCCTGAAGATGTACAATACAAAGCATTACAAAAAATTCCCGGATTTGAAAACATGAAAATGTTTAGACCTGGATATGCTATAGAATATGACTATTTTCCATCCACACAATTAAAACTTACTTTAGAAACACAAATTATTGAAAACCTCTACTTTGCAGGACAAATAAATGGAACTACGGGCTATGAAGAAGCTGCTTGTCAAGGATTAATAGCTGGAATAAATGCACATCTGAAAGTAACCGAAAAACCTACTTTTATACTAAAACGATCCGATGCATATATTGGTGTCCTTATTGATGATTTAGTAACCAAAGGCACAGATGAACCTTATAGAATGTTCACATCAAGAGCAGAATATAGAATACTTTTAAGACAAGACAATGCAGATGTAAGGTTAACACAATTAGGGCATACAATAGGACTAGCATCTGATAAGCGATTACAAATACTTCACAAAAAAATAAGTAATATCAAAAAAATTACAGAGTACCTTACGGATACCAAATTTTCTCCCGAAGAACTCAATAATGCTCTGGTGCCTTTCAACACCTCCCCCATAAAAGAAAAAACTCCTCTTATCAACCTCTTAAAGCGTTCTGAAATAAATATAGATACTATTGCTCATCTTATTCCAGACATATATGAGGTTTTAAAGAACTATTCTAACGAGGAAAAAGAACAAGTAGAAATTGTCACCAAATACGAACACTATATAGAAAAAGAAAAAATTACAACTGAAAAAATAAACCAATTTGAAAATTTAAAAATAGATCCTCATTTTGATTATCACAAAATTATTGCTCTCTCTAACGAATCTCGCCAAAAACTTTTACAATTGAAACCTGAAACTATTGGACAAGCAACAAGAATCAGTGGGGTCAGCCCATCTGATATATCTATTCTTTTAGTGTACATGGGAAGGTAAAAAATTCTTACTTTTTATTTTCATAACATAAAAACATAACCAAAATGGCAAGAATTATAGGAATAGATTATGGAACAAAACGTGTAGGATTATCTGTAACAGACCCTGAACAAATAATTGCTACTTTTTTAGATTCTGTTCTTCAGTCCCAAACTATGGAATATCTTAAAAACTATGTGAAAAGAGAAAAATGCGATGGATTTGTTATAGGTATGCCGAAAAACCTACAAAATAAAGATACTCATTGCACACAAGAGGTTATCACATTTATTAAAAACCTCAAACAAGAATTTTCCAATGCGTATACCTATTACGAAATAGACGAAAGATTTACCTCTCAAATAGCAGAAGCGGCTATACTTATGAGCGGAAAAAATAAAAAATATAGAAACACAAAAGAAAACACTGATAAAGTAAGTGCGGTCATTATTTTACAATCATTTTTAGAATATAAAAAAAATGGTACTACCAATAGTTTTATACGGTAACACAATATTACAAAAAAAAGCAATACCTATAAGTACAAAAACACCAGAAATAGAAAAACTAATTTGCGATATGTTTGAAACAATGCATAATGCAAATGGCGTCGGACTAGCAGCCCCACAAGTAGGAAAAGGAATACGTCTTTTTATTGTTGATGGAACAGGAGCCGAAGATTTGGAACCCGGATTATCTTCTTTCAAAAAAATTTTTATAAACCCTACTATTATAGAAAGAACAGAAAAAAAAACTTTGTTAGAAGAAGGATGTCTCAGCATTCCTGATATAAGAGAAAAAATATATAGACCCGATACCATAAAAATACAATATCTCAACGAAAACTGGGAAGAATACGAAGAAACTTTTAGTGGGGTAAGAAGTAGAATAATTCAACACGAATACGATCACATAGAAGGAATACTATTCGTACACCATTTCTCTCCCCTCAAAAAAAAACTCACTGAAAAAAAACTCATACGAATAAGCAAAGGAATCTGCGATGCCCCCTATCCTATAAAAACCACCCCTAAAAAATAAAAAGAGTCGATATTGAATCTAAATTCTAAAAAACAAGATAATTAAATACATTTTTTAACTTTTCTTATGTATTCGTTCATTATTTATCTACTCTTTTTACTTGATAATCAATGATTTAGAATCTTAAAAACAATACTTTCTTTCTTGTTTTTTTTTAAAAATTTGATTTGAAAATAACTCAATAAAACAAGGCTTTTATTCTACATAACTAAAACAAGTAACTAAATAATTACAAATTTATAACTTGAGTAGTTACCTATAATTAAACACTCACTATAATTTCTATATTTCATTCAAATATGTCGATCATAAAAATAAAATTCCCCGATGGGGCTATTAAAGAATTTCCAAAAGGAATAACAGGATTACAAGTAGCACAAAGTATCAGTGAAGGGTTAGCAAGAAACGTCCTATCCGCAAAGTTTAACGGAAAAATCAGAGATGTCCAAAGCTCTTTAGAAGAAAACGGAACAATACAATTTTTTACATGGAATGATGCCGAAGGAAAAGCAACCTTTTGGCATTCATCAGCCCACCTTTTAGCAGAAGCTTTAGAATCTCTCTATACAGGTATCAAATTTGGAATAGGTCCCCCCATAGAAAATGGATTTTATTACGATGTAGATCTCAATGGAGTAGATTTTCAGCAAGAACATTTTACTCTGTTGGAAAATAAAATATTAGAACTTGCCAAACGAAAAAGCGAATATAAAAGAACAGAAGTAAGCAAAGCCTCTGCTCTCCAATACTTTCAAGAAAAAAACGACCCCTATAAAATAGAACTTATAAAAGAATTAGAAGATGGAACTATTAGCTTTTATCAGCAGGGGAATTTTACAGACCTCTGCCGAGGTCCTCATATACCCCATACAGGGTTCATAAAAGCAGTAAAAATTCTCAATATAGCAGGAGCTTATTGGCGAGGAAATGAAAAAAATAAACAGCTTACCCGTATATATGCTATCACCTTTCCAAAACAGCAAGAACTAACAGATTATCTCACCTTTTTAGAAGAAGCTAAAAAAAGAGACCATAGAAGAATTGGAAAAGAAATGGAACTTTTTGTTTTTTCTGAAAAAGTAGGAATGGGACTTCCTCTTTGGTTACCTAAAGGTGCAATACTCAGAGAACGCTTAGAAACCTTTATGCGAAAACAACAAACAAAAGCCGGTTATAGCCAAGTGGTATCTCCTCATATAGCACATAAAGATCTCTACATAACCTCCGGACATTATGAAAAATACGGAAAAGATGCCTTTCAATCTATAAAAACACCACATGAACACGAAGAATTTTTTTTAAAACCAATGAACTGCCCTCATCACTGTGAAATTTATAAAAGCAAACCCCGCTCCTATAAAGAACTCCCTCTCCGATTAGCAGAATTTGGAACTGTATACCGCTATGAACAAAGCGGCGAACTCCACGGACTCACCCGAGTTCGTGGATTTACACAAGACGATGCTCATATTTTTTGTATGCCCGACCAAGTAAAAACAGAATTTATGAAAGTTATAGACCTCGTCTTGTATGTATTTAATGCCCTTGGCTTTGAAAAATATACTGCTCAAATTTCACTCCGAGACCCAAAAAATAAAGAAAAATATATAGGATCGGATGATCTTTGGGAACGAGCCGAAAAAGAAATTATAGAAGCAGCTACTGAAAAAAAATTAGAAACAAAACAAGTAGAAGGAGAAGCAGCTTTTTATGGACCCAAATTAGATTTTATGGTAAAAGACGCTCTCAACCGAAATTGGCAGCTCGGAACTATTCAAGTAGACTATCAACTCCCCAAAAGATTTGAATTAGAATACATTGGCAGTGACAATCAAAAACATACCCCTGTCATGATACATAGAGCGCCTTT
Organism: Chitinophagaceae bacterium; assembly: GCA_030053935.1. Lineage (NCBI taxonomy): Bacteria > Pseudomonadati > Bacteroidota > Chitinophagia > Chitinophagales > Chitinophagaceae > Chitinophagaceae bacterium. The sequence goes on along the minus strand of JASGCU010000039.1, from coordinate 13,957 downwards.
CGGATCTTTAGAAAGATTTATTGCTGTTCTCATAGAACACTGCGGTGGAAATTTCCCTCTCTGGCTTGCGCCCGAACAATTTGCTATCCTTCCAATATCTGAAAAATTTACCGAATATGCCCAAAAAGTATTTTCTATTCTCCAAGAAAATGAAATACGAGGTTTTATAGATAACCGAGTAGAAACCATTGGTAAAAAAATTAGAGAAGCAGAAATAAATAAAATTCCTTTTATGTTCATAGTAGGAGAAAAAGAACAAGAAACCGAAACTATATCTATAAGAGAACATTCAAAAGGAGACAAGGGGGCTTGTAAACTTACAGAACTAATCCCGTTTTTGCAAAAAATCCTATCAGAATCTTTTTCTATAAAAAAATAAAATGACTACTTCTCTAACATACTTACTCTGTAGCTATATACTCTTTTCTTCTCTTGCTCTAACAGAAACACAGACATTACAAAACATAAAAAACGCAATAAAAAACGCAAGTATAGAAGAATTACAGAAATACTTGCACACATCCGTTAAATTTTCTTTCCATAAGGAAAAAGAAATTATTCCTAAACAAACAGCCATTCAAGAAATAAAAAACATATTTAAAAAGCATCCTCCAACGGATTTTGAATTTATTCATAAGGGACAATCACAAAATGGATTAATATACTCCATCGGACAATACTCGTATCCAGAAGGAAAACTCATTGTGTATATTGTCCTCAAAAAATATAAATTAAAATGGAAAATACAGAATATTGATTTTAAAAAAAACATATAAACATCTTTTCAAAACACTCTATGATATTTACAGTAAAAGAAATAGCACAAATGCTCAATGGAATAGTTGTAGGGGACCAAAACAGAGAAATTTTTAACCCTTCGGGAATAGAAAATGCAGAAGCAGGTTCTATATCTTTTTTAACAGAAAAATACGAACATTTTTTATATACCTCTCAAGCAAGTGCCGTAATAGTAAAAAACGGATTTATCCCAAAAAACGAAATACCTGTAACGCTTCTCTATGTGGAAGATCCTCGCTCAGCTTTTTCTATTCTTTTGAAAGAATACGAAAAAAAAATACTTCGTCAAAAAACAGGTATAGAAAACCCTATTCACAAAGGAAGTAATGTCATTATAGGAAACAATGCTTACATCGGAGCTTTTTCTTACATCGGAGATAATGTGCAAATCGGAGATAACGTGCAATTATATCCACAGACATATATTGGAAATAATGTTATTATTGGAAATAACACTATTATACACCCCGGTGTAAAAATTTATTACGGATGCAAAATAGGAAGTTTTTGTGTTATCCATGCGGGGGCTGTTATTGGAGCAGATGGGTTTGGATACAATACTCATAAAAACGGAGAATATGAAAAAATACCACAAATAGGTATTGTTATTATAGAAAATAATGTAGAAATAGGTGCTAATACCACAATAGATAGAGCCACCATGGAAGCAACCATCATAAAAGAAGGCGTAAAACTCGATAATCTTATACAAGTAGGGCATAATGTAGAAATAGGAAAGCACACAGCAATATCTGCTCAAACAGGAATATCAGGATCTACTAAAGTAGGAGAATATTGCATTATTGGGGGACAAGTAGGTATTGCCAATGCTTTAAAAATACCTCATAAAACACAGATTTCCGCACAATCAGGAATAGCCCGCTCACCTAAAAAAGAAAGTATGATTCTCTTTGGAAGCCCTGCAATGGAGAAGATACCATATATAAAATCATTTACACTCTTTCAAAAACTCCCCGAAATAGACAAAAGAATCCAAAATATAGAAAAAAAAAATAATTCTTTAGGAGATAATTCTAATTAATAGTAAATAATAGTCACGGTAAAAATATTTTTTTAAAATAAGATGGGAAGTATCCATTTCTAAGATTATAAGTCATTGATTATCAGAAGCAACAATTTTTTTACTATACTACCACTATTCAAAAGCCAAGAGTGGGTATAAAGAGTATTAATAAACCATAAAATATGGAAAAACATAATATGAGAGTATCCGAAAATTCCTTTCTATACAATTATTAAATTTTAAACCTATTGATAATCAAATAGTTCCAAAACTATAAGTGTATCAAAAACACCTTTTCAGATACTCTTTTTTTTGTTCAGAGAGTTGGACCTGCGGGTTCTAATATTTCGTTTTTATACTTTTTCGATATTTTCTAATATCCTTTTCATAGAAACTTCTTTGATAATGAGTTCTTTCAGGGCAGATATAGGGATTCTTTCTTGCTTACAGGTATCTCTATCTCGGATAGTTACAGTATCATTTTGCAGAGTTTCATAATCTACAGCGATGCAGAAAGGTGTCCCTATAAGGTCTTGCCGTGCGTATCTTTTGCCGATGGATTGTTGTTCTTCATAGATAACTTTACAATCATATCGGAGAGATTCAAAGATTTCTTTTGCTTTTTCAGGGAGACCGTCTTTTTTGACGAGAGGAAAAATGGCTGCTTTGATAGGGGCAAGTGCGGGATGCAGTTTGAGAAAGAACCTTGTTTTTGTTTCCCCATTTTGTTCTGTGATTTCTTCCGTGTAAGCATTGCAGAGTACGGCTAAAAAGCATCTATCCGCTCCTACTGAGGTCTCTATTACATACGGAATATAAGATTGATTGATTTCGGGGTCAAAATATTGTTGTTTTTTTTGAGAAAATGCTTGGTGATTTTTGAGGTCAAAGTCAGTTCTGCTGTGGATTCCTTCTATTTCTTTATATCCAAAAGGAAATTGATACTCTATATCTACAGCGGCATTAGCATAATGTGCTAATTTTTCGTGTTTTTTTATTTTGAGGGTGTGGGCAGGGATTCCAATTGCTTTATGCCATTGTGTTCGTATTGTTTTCCAATATTCAAACCATTTCATTTCTTCTCCCGGTCGGATAAAAAATTGCATTTCCATCTGCTCAAATTCACGCATTCTAAAGATAAATTGTCTTGCTACTATTTCATTTCTAAATGCTTTTCCTATCTGTGCGATTCCAAATGGTATTTTCATTCTTCCTGTTTTTTGAATATTTAAAAAATTTACAAAAATACCCTGTGCTGTTTCTGGTCTGAGATAGATGGTTTCGGATTCTTCTGCAACAGACCCAATCTGTGTAGAAAACATAAGGTTAAATTGTTTTGCTTCTGTCCAATTCATTGTTTTTGATAAGGGGCATACAATGTTATGTTTTATTATGAGTTCTCGTAATGCTTTAAAATCTTCTTTTTCCAGTAATGTTGCTGTTTCTTGGAGAAGTTTTTTTGCTTCCTCAGCATCTCCGTTTAGTTCTATTTCTGCTGCCTTGTCTTCTAATAATACATCAACACGGTATCGTTTTTTACTATCTTTGTTATCAATCATCGGATCGTTAAAACTATCCACGTGCCCCGAAGCTTTCCAAGTAGTAGGATGCATAAATATAGAAGCGTCTATTCCCACAATATTTTGATGGAGTAGGGTCATACTTTCCCACCATGCTTTCTTGATATTGTTTTTTAATTCCACTCCGTATAAGCCGTAGTCATAAACTGCTTGTAGTCCGTCGTATATTTCGCTTGATGGATACACAAAACCGTATTCTTTTGCGTGAGATATGATATCTTTTAGTATTTTTTCTTTTTCGTTATTATTTTCCATATTGTTTTATTGTTAATCCATGTTTAATGGGAGGTCAAATTCTTCTTTCCAGGGTAACCCTTGTTTGCTCATTTCCTGCATAAAAAAATCGGGTTCTAACTGCTCTACGTTAAATACTCCTTTTCCTTTCCATTTTTTTTGTAAAACGAGCATTGCAGCAATAACGGGAGGCACTCCCGCGGTATAAGAGATGGCTTGAGATTCTGTTTCTTTATATGCTTCGGTATGCGAGCAATTATTATAGATGAAGTAAGTTTTTTCTTGTTCGTCTTTTATCCCTCTTATTTTGCATCCAATAGAAGTAAATCCCGTATAATTTTCTGCAAGGTCGCCGGGATTTGGTAATACTGCTTTTAAAAATTGAAGAGGAACAATATCTACTCCGTTGTAAGATATAGGTTCTATGCTTGCCATTCCTATATTAGTTATGACTCGTAAATAATTGAGATATTCTTCACTAAAGGTCATCCAAAATCTTGCTCTTTTGAGAGTAGGGAAGTGTTTTACTAAGGATTCTAATTCTTCATGAAAAATGAGATACGAAGAACGAACTCCTATTTCGGGATAGAATATTTCTTTTTTTATCTCGTGAGGTTTTGTAAAATGCCATTTCCCATTTTCATAAAATTTTCCTTTTTGTGTTATTTCTCTGATATTTATTTCAGGATTAAAGTTGGTAGCAAAAACCTTTCCATGGTTTCCTGCATTACAATCAATAATATCTAAACAATGTATTTCATCAAAATAATGTTTTGCAGCATACGCGGTAAAGATATTTGTTGCTCCAGGGTCGAATCCTGCTCCTAAGACAGCCATAACACCAGATTTTCGAAATTTTGCATCATAATCCCATTGCCATTTATATTGATAATGTGCTTCATCTTTGGGTTCATAGTTAGCTGTGTCTATGTAAGGAACTTTCGAATGTAGGCACGCTTCCATTATGAAAAGATCTTGGTATGGGAGAGCTACATTTATCACAATATCTATTTGAAATGTATGAATCAAGAATAGAGTGTCTTCTATTTTTTCTGCATCTAATGATGCTGTATATACTTTTATTCCTAATTTCCTTTGAATAAAAGATGCAATAGTATCGCATTTAGTTTTTGTTTTACTTGCTATTACTATTTTATGAAAAATATTTGAATTACAGGCACATTTGTATGCCGTTACCCTGCCAACAGAACCTGCACCGATGATGAGAACGTTCCCCATTTTTATAAATTTATAAAATTATGAAAAAGCAAATATGATACGCATAATAATTTAATGCAATAACATTTTTTATTGTTGTATGATAACTACAAAAACGAACCAAATTATATAGATTTATTACAAAATTACAAATACATAAAAATAATGTTTTGAAAAAGAAATATATGCAATAAAATTTTGTTAATGTAAAAAATCATTTTACAATACATTAATTATAAAAATACGCTCTTAATAACATTGAGACTCGTGAAAAAATAAAATAATAACATAATATTTATTTTGGTTATTTTTGGTATGTGTTCCAATTTTTTCTCGTTTTAACATATAAAAGTGATACAAATACATAAAATAATAAATACTTTCGAATGTTGGGATTATTTACGCTCATTAAGACTGTTGCGAAACGATAATTTTACATGCAATAAATCTCTCATTTTAAAGACTTTAGGAGAATTTTATATAAAAATAAGGTGTATGTTTTAGTTTCACAACGGTCTTATTGTATGTGAGTTTTTTTGAGTAGGTATACAATACAAGAAAGAGAGATGGAGGGGGCTTAGAAAAACTATTTGGCTTCTTTTGCAACCGGATTTGAGAACTTATGAACAATGTATTTTAGCAGTATACATCCTATTAAGATTGTAAAAATATAATTATGAGAAAACCAAAAAATATTATCAGCTTGTATATGTTTATTGGTTATTTTTTTTATGAGATTCAATCCTCATATCTCTTCTTTTAAGGGCATCAGTATACATTTTTATTTCTATTTCTGTTTCGGGTATTATTGGCGGGCTTTTGAAAGGCATTCCTTGTGTGTCTACTGCTACAAGGGTAAAAAAAGCGGTATTTGCTACTTGTTTTGTTTTTTTGAATACATATTCTTCTTTTACAACCTCTACAAATACTTCCATAGAAGTATTAAACGATCTTGTTACTTGTGCTGTAATAATAACAGTATCTCCTATTTTGATAGGTTCTTTAAAAGATACGTTATCAATGGAAGCAGTAACTACGGGGGTATTGGAATGTTTTTGTGCGGAGATAGCAGCAGCGATATCCATCCATGCCATAAGTTTTCCCCCGAAGAGTGTTCCCATTACATTTGTATCGTTAGGCATCACGAGTTCTGTTTTTATAACTCTACTTTTTGCCACTGTTTTTTGTTCTTCTTTCAATATATGATTTTTTTATTGATGATATTTATGAAGTAAATCGGTAATTTTTTTAACTGGTGCGAAGGTTATAGATGGTATTTCTATGCAAATGGTGGTCCAATTACTCATAGATCCATTCCACAGTCCGGGAAGTTCTAATGTTTTTGATATTTTTCCTTTGAGAGATTTTTGGGTTATGATCCCCGCATTTTCATCTCTAAAAAGAGTAAGTGAGAATTTTTTATGTTTCCAATCTTTTAATGCACATACCATAAAGACAGGATTGAAGTGAGTAGATTGGTTAAAAATAGATACCTGTGAAGTATCATTTTCATCTATTTGTGCTTTTTCTATTATTTGTATAGAAGAAGAGTTATTTTCTTTTTCATAACAGAGAAACGGAGCACCTCCGGGTTCTCCTTCATTTTTAACCATTCCACAAATACGGATTGGGCGATTCAGTTTAGATAGTATGTATTTTTTTTGCTGTTTGAGAGGTTCTAATGTGATAGTGGCGGGCACTTCTACATGAATAACATTTTCTAAAAAACTAAAAATATTGGTAATATTTTCTTTGGGAATGGATGTATTTTGGAGTGCTTTTATATATTTAAAAACTTGTGATTGAAGTTCTAAAAGCATGGTTGTTATTATTTTTTGGTATCTGTATGTTTCATATTTAAGTTCTTCTTTTACGATATTATCTATATTTTTAATAAACACAATATCTGCATCTACATTCTGAAGGTTATGAAGTAAAGCACCGTGTCCCGATGGTCTAAAAATGAGATTCCCATTTTCATCCCGCAAAGGAGTATTATTTTCATCTACGGCTATAGTATCAGTAGATGGCATTTGCTCAGAAAAAGATACTTCATATTGCACATCTAGTTTTTTTTCATAGAAGGATTGTTTTTGCTTTACAAATGCCTGAATGGTGTCTTTGTGTTCTGCGGAGACGGTAAAATGAACTTTTATTATTTTGTTATGAGGGGTTTTCATATAATCAACTGCTTCTATAAGATGCTCTTCTATCGGGGTAGTGTACAAGATACTCCCATTCTTATTTCTATACGAATGAAATGGTATAAGTGCTTTTGGATAATTTTCATACCCAATATCTTGTAAGAGACAATCTATGATGGGTATAAAATCATATTTTTCGAAGAGTTGTGAAAGTGACACATTTTTTTTTTTGAGTATTTCTTCTATATCTTTATAAAAAGGAAAAAGATGAAAGTTATTAAAAAAATCTTTTATGGGGCTTTTTTGTACAGGATGGAATATCTGTGCTACTTCTTCTTTTGTTTTTTTATAGTATATATTTTTAAATTCATAAAGGTCTTTTAGCATTCGTGTAGCAGATCCTGATGCAGGAACAAATTTTAGAAGGGTTTTCTTTTTTACGAGCGAGTAAAATTTTTTAAGATGGTACTCTTCTTGTTCGGGAGTTATTTTTAAACATATAACAGGTGATTTTATAAGAGGAAAAGGGAATCTATTCTGAAATCGTTGTATATGGTTCTCTACTTCTTGTATATGTATTCCTTTTGCTTCTATTTGCTGTCTTTCTTTTTCAGTAAACATTTTTTATTATCTAAAAGTGAACAAAATTATATTTAATATTTGTTTTACAAATTGGAGTAGTTTTTGTATGGATCTATTTTCAAATTTTAAAAGATAAAATATTGTAACTATTCAGGTTCATTCCCAAAAATCATTTTTGACATAATTGTGATTTCGCACATGTGTTACCAATAGTTTCAAAACGCTCTATCTTTCTAAAACAGGGTTTTGGTTTTCATAGTGGATTCAAAGTTATAATCTAAACAGCACAGCAAATAAAACTCTGCTTTCTGATTTTACTAAGTCCGGTCTCCAATTTGGATCAAGAACAGATGTTACGTATCCCGTTTGCGAAGTAACTCCGCCTGCACCAGCAAAATATGGAACATTGACCATTCTATAAACAAATTCCATTCTAAAAGTAATCATATCGTTTGGCATATAATCAAAATTTGTAGAGCAATCCCATCCAGAAAAACTATCTCCCGGATTAGCAGTAAAAGGAAAAGCCCCTTCTGGTTTAGTAGGATCATTCGGATTAGGTAATGGGCTTGCTTGCCCTGTTGGCAGTAGTACTAAATACCTTCCTGGATTTACTATAAATCCTCCACCGAGTGTCCATGCGTACTTATTTTTTAAGAACCATATTCTATTGTAAAACATACTACTTACAAAGTACTGTGCAGGACCTGTTACACTATCACCATCTACAAAACCATTTACTCCTCCTCCTTTTTCAAATCCAAAATCTACTGTAAAAGAAAAAGCCATTTTGCTTACCCCTCGGGCTTCCGGATTGTTATAATAACGAAATAAAAAACTATTATCGGAATGAAAACGAATGCGACTTGGTATTCCTGTGGCATCAGTTCCATAATAATTATTTGTTAGAAGTTTCATGTTACTATTAGATGACATCCATGTAATATTACTTCCAATACCAGGCATATTATTGAATCTTGCATAGCTTTGCCATCCATTTATTAGAAGTAGTTCTGCTTTTGTATTTTTTGTAGGATATACCTGAAGTCGTATACCATTAAAGAACAAGGGAGTATTATCTGCGGTAAAAGAACATTGGTATTCCCAATTTTCTGCATTATAATAAGAATTAAGCCCTATATAGGATGCAAAAAGTCCCGCATCTATATTTATTCCATACCATTTGTTTATATGATAGCCAACGTATATTTCACTTATGTAACGATAAATCTTTGCTAGTTGATGCTGACCTTTATACACACTAAAATCATTCCTCGGGAGAAGAACAGAACGAGTTCCAAATTGTGTCATGACTCTTGCCCTTACTCTATGGTAATAAAAATCTCCTCCAAAATGCAAAGCTGTAAGCTGTATTTCATTATTTCTTGCTAATGCAGTAGAGCCGACTACGGTGTTATCATTCGGATTATTAAATGAATGTGTATAACTAAAATCTATTAAAACACTCGGAGTAAAGTATTTTAGGTTCTTAAAAATACTACCAGATCTTCTATCACTGCCATTTTGCCATGAAACATCTATTCCTTCAAAAGGTTCTCTTTCTTGTTTATTTAATGAAATTACTTCTGTAAATACACTATCAATTTTTTCATGAGCCGTAATTGGAGTACTCATAATAACAATATTGAACAAAAAATAGATCTTATATTTTAGCATTTTATTGAACTATTCGCAATGTTTCGTATATTTATTACTAAAAAGTATTTTTGAACCACGCTGTGAAGTAAATATTTTTCATAAAATTAAAAAAGATTCTATTCCCAAAAGTTTTTGTTCATTAATTGTTTCAAAATCAACACAAAATATTTGTAATTGATTATTTTTTTAATAATTTAAAAGCATGAGTCCATTCATTTTTAGATAATCCTATAATACACCAAAGTATACATAATGGCTCAATGGCTCTTGCAGATTCTACTTTTCCAAAATCAGCTGTTTCCCAACCGAATTGTTCAACAATTTCTGATACTTCTTTTTTGGCATTTTCATTATTTCCACAAATGAACATAGTTGGTTTACTTTCAAAAGAAGGATTTACCATAAATGCACTTCCTACACTGTTAAATGCCTTCACAAAATTTGCATCAGGTACTATTTCTTGTAATTCTTCCATCAATGATTTGTCAAAATTGGTAAAGAACTTCAACACACCATTTATTGGAGGCGCATCTACAATTGGATTGGTAGTGTCAATTACAGTTTTATTTTTAAGATTTTCTTGTCCTATAAGGTCTAGTGTTTTTTTTGCCACTGTCCCTTTTACTGCAAGAACAATTATTTCACCAAACCTACCTGCATCAGCAAATGAGCCAGTGAATGCATTAGTTCCTGCGTCTTTTAGCCATTTTGTAAGTTTCGATTTGTCTCTTGTACCAAGCATTACTTGATAGCCATGTTTTAAAAATCCTGTGCCCAATGTTTGGGAAACTACTCCTGAACCTATAATTCCAATTTTTCGCATTTTATTTATTTTAGTTATTTATGTATGTTTTATTGTTATGTTTCTTAGTGTTATTCTTACAAAAGTATTTTTGAACCACGCTGTGAAGTAAATATTTTTCATACCATTAAAAACATGAGTCCACTCCGAAAAAGTACTTTAGATTCATTTATAGTTTTATAACAGTTTGAATATCAATAGTTTTAAACCCTAATATCTCTGTAAAAATGACTTTTCGGAGTGGATTTGATGTTAGTTTTTGGGCTTGGGTATCACATTTCCCTTTATGTAGATAATCATATTTGGACTATTTGCACTGTTAGATAGTACTGTAAGGGCTTTTTTAAAAGAACCAGGTCTATTTATTGTATTGTACTGTGCTTTAATAGTTCCTTTTCCTTTTGGAGCAATAGGTTCTTTACTCCATTCGGGAATAGTGCATCCACAAGATGGTTGAACCTCATTGACAATAAGAGGTGCAGTTCCATTATTCACAAATTCAAAAGTACAATTAGCAAGTTCTCCTTCTGCAATATCTTTAAAATCATACTCTGATACTAAGAATTGTATAGAAGGTCCTGAAGTATTTGATGCTTGATTTTGCAATACTACAGGTGATGATGTTTGTCCAAAGGATACATATCCAAAAAACAATAATATGGTGATGAAAGATAAGTATTTCATTTTATTTATAGTGGTTAAAAAATTATATAATGTATTATTTAATATACTTAAAAAAAAGAATATCCAACTGAAACGCTGATGGAGTACAGTTTATTTTCTGTTTCATACTTTGAATTATTGGTAAGAGGGGTAGATAATTTAAAATTATCAAAGCTTCCTGAAACTCTTGCATCAAAAATAAATCTCCATATATCTACTCCAATGCCTCCTTCCCAACCTATTGTGTAATTTTTTGGTGAAGAAACATTTTCTATTAAATTGGATCCGTCTTGCTTTACAGATAGATTGTAATGGAAAGAGGGGCCTACATTTATTCTTATAATATTGATAAATTTATACCCTATCATAAGAGGAATGTTTATTTGTGAATATGACAAATTTTTGGTCGTCTTACTTTGCCCTGTTTCTTGTATTACTACTTCTGCGTTATAATTATTATATAATACTTCTGGTTGCACAAAAAAACCTAATATTCCTATTCTTCCAAAAATACCTGCTTGCCAACCGAATTTAGAGTTTCCGGTACTATAGCTTTCTACAAGGGGAGCTACTTCTTTTTCAATACTCATAAAAGAGTAGTTAGCGCCGGCTTTCAATCCTAATTTAAAATCTTGAGAATATATGTTTTTTGCACAAAATAGTAATAAAACAAATATACGTATTTTTTTCATTATGGTGCTATATAATTTCTATTTTAGTTTAAAAAAAGATTTTACTTTTTCTACATAGTCTAATTTTTCCCATGTAAAAAGTTCTACTTCTACTTCTTTGGTTTCACCGGGGCGAGTGAATTTTTTTTTGATAACTTCAGATGTTCTTCCCATGTGCCCATAAGAAGCAGATTCTGAATACATTGGTTGTCTGAGTTTTAATCTTTGTTCTATAATACCAGGTCGCATATCAAATATTTCACTTACTTTTTGAGATATTTCGCTGTCTTTGAGGTTTACTTTTGCGGATCCGTAGGTGTCAATAAAAATTCCCATTGGTTCTACTACTCCTATGGCATAAGAGACCTGAACTAGTACTTGGTCGCATACTCCCGCTGCTACTAAATTTTTGGCTATATGTCGGGTAGCATAAGCGGCTGACCGATCTACTTTACTGGGGTCTTTTCCTGAAAACGCTCCTCCTCCATGTGCTCCTTTTCCTCCGTAAGTATCTACGATAATTTTTCTTCCCGTTAATCCTGTATCTCCGTGTGGTCCTCCAATTACAAATTTCCCTGTTGGGTTTACAAAATATTTTATTTTATCGGTAAATAATTTTTGAATATGTGCGGGAAGAGATTTTTTTACTCTTGGGATTAGAATATTGATAATGTCTGATTTAATTTTTTTTAGCATATCTTCGTCCTTACCAAAATCATCGTGCTGTGTAGAAACAACAATGGTGTCTATTCGTATAGGGCTGTTATCGTCAGCATATTCTATGGTTACTTGTGATTTTGCATCAGGACGTAAATATTTTATTTCTTTGTATTCTCTTCGTAAAAGAGAAAGTTCTTTTAAAATTTTATGTGCTAAATCAAGAGGGAGAGGCATATAATTTTCTGTTTCGTTGGTAGCATAGCCGAACATCATTCCCTGGTCACCTGCTCCTTGTTCTTCTGGTTTTCCTCTATCAACCCCTCTGTTTATATCTGCGGATTGCTCATGAATGGCAGAAAGTACCCCGCATGAGTTTCCATCGAATTGATATTCTGATTTTGTGTATCCTATTTTATTAATAACATCTCTGGCAACTTGTTGCACGTCAATATATGTATTGGACTTTATTTCTCCTGCCAAAACTACCTGGCCGGTTGTTACAAGTGTCTCACATGCTACTTTTGAATGCGGATCAAAAGCTAAAAAATGATCTACCATAGCGTCTGATATTTGATCTGCTATTTTATCTGGATGCCCCTCTGAAACTGATTCTGATGTAAATAAATATGACATGTTTGTTTTATGATTTGTGTTTAGTTTTATGGTAAAAAAAATTTTTATAATGTATATAACAAAACGACCGAATATGCTTCTACTCCTTCTTTATTCCCTACGAAACCGAGTCCCTCAGATGTAGTTGCTTTTATAGAAATATTTTCTCTCTCTATTTGCATTACTTCTGAAAGTGCTTTTTTCATTTCGGGTATATAGGGACTTATTTTTGGCTGTTCTAAACAGACGATAGTATCTATATTTCCGATTTCAAATTTTTTTTCTCGTATGAGTTTTACTACTGTTTTCAAAAAAAAGATGCTCTCTTTATTTTTGTATTGCATATCGGTATCAGGGAAATGATGCCCTATGTCTCCTAATCCTAAAGCTCCTAAAAGAGCATCACAGAGAGAGTGTATTAAAACGTCTGCATCTGAGTGTCCTATACATCCATGTGTATGTGAAATTTTTACACCTCCAAGATAGAAAGCACGACCTAATTCTAATTTATGGACATCGTATCCATTTCCAATTTTTATTGCGTTCCACATAGTATTGTCCCAATCTAAAAAATTATTTTAGTAAAATACACAATTTTAATTTTTTAAAAACTTTATTGTTTTTTTTATTTTTAAATCATTACTTTTTATAAACAAAAAGTAATATCCTTGGGAAAGATCTTTGGTGTTTATTTTATATATATTATCAGATATTTTTTCAATTTTTGTAAGGATATTATTTCCTATAATACTGTGTAGTTCTATGTGCAGATCTGCTATAGGAACATCTTTAGTGTTCATTTGTATTATAAGATGGTCTATACTTGGGTTTGGATATACATCTATAATATCTAACCTCAATCCGATTTTTTCAGTACTAATACGATCATTATATGAAGATTGAGCATATACCCCATGAAAGGTAATACAAGCTATAAATAAAATAAAAAATTTTATTTTTACGCTCATGTATTTCTGAATCGGTTCCATAATGTTTTAGTTTTAAGTGTATATTAAAATAGTTGATATAAATACTAATCTATGCAAATATATACATTTTAAAATAAATATAAAAATAATTATTGTTTTTTAGTAAAATATCTCTTTTTATCTATTATAAATAATTATTTTATTGAAAAATGCGAAAATAAAAATAAAGAAAAAATACAAAAAAGATTTTTGAAAAGTTTTTATAAAAAGATAACATATTGATTATTATTTAATTGATATAAAAATATTATAACATATTTAAAAATACAAAATAAAGTTATACACAAATTTTATAAAAAAATTACAGCGACTATAATTAAA
>JASGCU010000038.1 GCA_030053935.1 Chitinophagaceae bacterium | reverse complement strand
TTGGTAATGGTTTCAAAAGATATACTCTGAGCTGCTTTGTGTATGGTAAGAATCACAGTAGAATCTTCTGCAAGAGTAAAAGCATTTCCGTTGTTATACGCTGTTATAGAAGCAGTTCCTGTTCCAATTATTGAGATACTGTTTTTGGAAAAAGAAACAATGGAACTACTACTGCTGTAGGATATAAGTAGTCCGCTATTTGTATTTGCTAAAATAAAGGGAGGATCGCCGAAGGTCTTGGTAAGATTAGTAAAAGAGATGGTCTGCTGGTCTTTGGTAGCGGCAAAATTATAGATTCTTTCCGTTGCCCAAGTTCCTCCTGCTAATGAACCATCTATTGCCTGTACGCTCCAATAATAATCACGAGGGGCTTGATTTTGTAACACATAACTTGTATCCGAAATAAGCCCCTGAAAGAGAATTTTTCTGGTACCATCATCTGTAAAAGAATGAGCGCTTCTAATACTATCTCGTTTTGATGGGGAAGTTCCTATGTATATATTGTATTGGAGTGATTTTTTAGATGTCTTATCGTCTAGAGCAGATGACCATTTGAGACGGTAACTTCTATTGGATAGTTTTTCTTCTGATAGATGAGTAGGAGCAGATGGAGGAGTATTAGGAGAAAATGGTTTTGTAAGTAATTCATTTCTATATATCATTTGAGAATTTCCTCCTGCTACAAATATATCTAAGTCCCCATCATTATCATAATCCACAATATGACTGCTTCCTTCTGTAAATCCATTGAATGCATTATGAATTATTTCAGAGAAACCTGTCTTATTATTTTTATAAAGATGAGATGAGGTTTGTTTTGTTAAAAACATATCTAAATATCCATCATTATTTATGTCTCCAAAAGAAGCATATTTATAATCTCCCACAAAAATATCCCCTTTTACAAAAGAACCTGATGTATTTACATACCATTCAGATGCATCTTTTTTTATTACCAATATATCTAAATCCCCATCTTTATCGTAATCTACACATACATTATGAAGATAGGCACCCGATCGCTCTTTATTCAGTACTGTTATTTCTTTGATGAATATTCCTTCTGTATTTTTATAAATTTCTCCTATGTTGTTGCTATAAGTATCTCCTAATAAAAACAAATCCAAATCCCCATCATTATCATAATCCCCAAAAGAACTACTACCATATCTTACGCCTGTAAAAGTATTTCCTGTTACTTCTGTAAATCCCGTGCCTCTGTTATTTTTATAGAGCTTGGAAATAAGATTAGTATTGTTATTTCCCGTTAGAAAAATATCCACATACCCATCATTATTATAATCTCCAAATGATAGAGATGCTAAATCTACTGATACAAATGTCGCTCCCATAAATATGGAAAATCCTGTTCCATTATTTTTATAGAGAGTTGTGGAATTATCTTTTTGAAAAAAGAGATCTAGTTTTTTATCATTATCAAAGTCAATAAAACCAACTCTATTAGCACTCGAAACAGTAGAAAAAGAACCTGAGTATATCCGAGAAAATATTCCTGAAACATTTTCATACATTTGAGGATCGGAGTCGGTAGTAAGAACAAAATCCAAGTCACCATCACTATCATAATCACCAAATGCCGTAGAATAAGAGGTTTCGTTACTAAAAGTATATCCCGAACCCGTCAATGCAGTAAATCTATTACTAAAAATAACAGAACTCTGATTATAATGACTATATCCTCCCGATACAACAGAACGGATACGATAATAATAACGAACACCCTCAGTCAGGGAAGATATTCTTTGGGTAGTATCTATTTGATTTACTAAAGTATCTTGGTAAAAAAAAGTTTGGAACCCTGCATCAGTGGAAATATCTAACTCATAAGCGGTAGCAACAGATACTCTATTCCATACGAGTGTAAATTCTGTAGGAAAATTATCTCGAATAACAGCAATGGGAACATCAGATGCAGTAATAGAAAATGTTCCCGTAGCCCAATTACTCGATACAAAAGATCCATCTATTGACTGAACCCCCCATTCAGAAACTCCCGCAGGAATATTCTTGACGAGTAAAAAAGTATCCTGCACTTTCCCTCTTTGAGGAATACTTCGTTTCCCATTAATACCAAAAGAATGGGAAGTTCTAATTATATTTGTTCCATTACGAATATACAGATTATAACTGAGTCCCTTTTTTGCTGTTTGATTATCTAAACCTCTATTCCAAGAAAATAAAACACTATCTCCCGAAACCGAAGAATGTAATCCCATAAGAAGCGAAGGGGAGGAATTAGTCGTAAATAAAACATTTTGAATAGTATCATTTCTATACAGTTTGGAAATATTAATATCATAACTGTTATCAAATCCTCGTAAAAATAAATCCATATCCCCATCATTATCGTAGTCCCCAAAAACACTATATGCATTTCTAACAGCAGTAACCTGTGTGTTCTTTTCTGTAAAAACACCCGCATTATTTTGATATAATTTAGTAATATCTCCACTACTCGCTTCACCCGACAGAAAAATATCCAAATCCCCATCATTATCATAATCTATAAAACGACCACCTCCCCTTCGCACACCTGTAAATGAAGCATTCACAGCACTAAATCGTTTCCCATTTTTATTTCTATACAGTGTGGAAACTACCGCAGAAGTGGAACTTCCCGTGGCAAGAATATCTATATATCCATCTTTGTCATAGTCACCAATAGATAGAGAACTATAATCTACTCCCACAAAGGATGTCCCTTCCACTCTTGAAAAACCCGTTCTATTATTATTATATAAATCAAATATCTTATTTGTCCCGTTATTCCCGCATAAAAATAAATCCTTGTCTCCATCGTTATCATAATCCTCAAAAAGACAAGAACCACTTCGAACCCCCTCTAAAGAATCTTCTTTCGAAAATACTCCTCCCGTATTTTTATAAAAATAAGAAGCCAACTTATTCAAACCAGACTCTAAACCATACTCTCCCGAAACAAATAAATCCAAATCCCCATCATTATCATAATCCACAAAAGCACTCGTACCATCTCGCACCCCTGCAAAAGTTATATCTATAGAAAAACCCGTCCCACTTCCATTCCTATAAAGGGCAGCAAAGCGGTATTCTGTCGTCTCTCCCCAAAAATATCCTCCTGAAAATACATCTATATATCCATCATTATCATAATCCCCAAAACTATTGGTAGGGTTTTCCAAACCTAATAAAGCAGTAGTAATCTCTGTAAAACTACTTCCTCTATTATTTTGATAGAGTTTATAATTTCCATCTGTAAGAGCTCCATCCATCTCAAACACTGCACCATATTCAGAAACAAGTATGTCTAAATCCCCATCTTCATCATAATCAAAGAAAGCACTACTACGCGACGAAGCATTTATGCCATTAGTAATTCCATTGAGATCTATTCCTGAATGCATTCCCACAAAAGTAAAACCTGGAGAAGTAATCTCTACGAACTGTGCAGAAAGAGTCCTGCAAAAGCATACAATACTCACACATAAAAGTAATGTTTTTTTATTTATATTCATAAAATAATATTATAATGTTGTATTATTTATATAAAAATCCTGTCGTCCTCCCTTTCTTTTGCCCACTGTATATTCGTTTTCTGTAAAATGTATTGTTTTTTTTGTATCAACAGTAATGAGAGCAGAAGAACATGTTCCGTAATTATTACTTTTAATAAAAAGAGAAGAAAGTAATTTTTCCCTCTCCATGCTAATCCCTGTCTTAGGTAATAAATCATCGGGTGCCTGCGTGGCATCTTGCAACATCTCAAAAATATTATCTGCAACAATCTCTTCTTGAGCGAGAATACCTTTCAATTTTGCTTTTCCTAATTCTATTTTGAACCAAGGTGTATCCAAAACAGCATTGCTAATACCATAAAGACCAGGAGCAATTTCTACTAACTTCTTATCTTCGTTATTACAATAGTAAAGAGAACTCCTGACTCCAAATAAAAAATTAAAACCATTGTATTCCTCAAAAGTATTCTGCATGGATTCAAAAAAAACTGCGGGATCTTTATCAGATACCAGAAAGTCCTTTACCAAATTTCCACGAGAAAGAGTCGCCCCCTTGTGCAATCCATTTCTATAATTCGTAATAGCAGCAAATCTATGCTTTTTACTGAATCCCATCCACGAACCCCCTGCTTGAAGATCTCTTCCTGCTAAAACATCAGGGTAATCTTCCCAAAAATGAAGTGCTTTTGTAGGACGTTCATAATGTTCATCTCTATTAGATGCCATTACAAAAGGATATTTGGGGTGCTGCTTCCACGAAAATAGTAATACACACATATTGAATTATGAGTTATAAGTTATTTTAATATTTTGGGTTCTTTGTATTTACTTTCTGAATCGCTCATTGAAACTTTTCTGTTTTTATTATATATCTTTCTAAAAAAACAAAATTTCTAAAAAATAATTGTTCTTACACATATTTATAACAAATTGCTTCTTTTTTTACTAAAAATACTCTTATTAAGCAGACTTATCTTTTATTTTTTGCTCTTTTATGCAAAAAAGTTCTGCATTGTATATTTTTCCGAAAAATTATTTTAAAATAACATATAAAAAACACCCATTAACTATGAAAACAATACTATATTACGCACTATCTCTCCATGTATTATTTCTCTGCTCCATACTCTTTTCCTGTGAAGAAAAATACATTCAAAGAGCAAGAGCATACCCAAGAATAGAACTTCCTCCTCACACTTACCAATTATTTCAAAACCATTATCCATACTCTTTTGAACACCATACAAAATCTTTCATCAAAAAAGATTCGGGATGGCTGAGCGAACCTTACTGGATAAGCATAGAATATCCTCATTTTAGTTGTTGGATTCAACTTACTTATAAGCCTATCAATAAAAATCGTCCACTTGATTTAGAAAAATATCTGAATGATTCGTATAAACTGACTTACAAGCATAAAATAAAAGCATATTCTATTGAAGAATCACTCATAAAACTACCCAATGGGAGCATTGCAAGTGTTTCTGAAATAATGGGAGATACTCCTACACAATTTCATTTTCATACCACTGATTCTACCAAACATTTTTTACGAGGTGCTTTATATTTCAATACTTCTGAAAAAAATGATTCCTTAAAGCCAATCATAGAATATGTAAAATATGATATTCTCCATCTCCTGAACACACTAAAATGGAAATAAAACATTGTTTTTACAATAGATTTCAAAACTTTTATAGTTTTACAACTAAAACTAAACACATGTATGCAAAGAGAAAAGACTCCGAAAAAGAATACAAACTATCATTAAAAGATAAAATAACAGAAAAGAAAAATAAAATAATACAAGAACTTATGCAAAAAAATAACAAATGAACTCACGTTATATTACTATAATTCATACATTATAATTAACTATGTCTACTCATAAAAAAAAATTAGAGTATTTGAATATTATCAATAAAGAGGTTCTGAAAGGAGGCGGGGAACAAAAAATTCAACAACAGCATGCGAAAGGAAAACTTACCGCAAGGGAAAGAATAGATTTATTATTAGATTCGGGTTCTTTTCAAGAATTAGGCAAATATGTAACCCATACTTGCCATGAGTTCGGATTAGAAAAGGAACATTACTTTGGGGATGGGGTTGTTACAGGATATGGAACGATTCAAAATAGACCCGTATATGTATATAGTCAGGACTTTACAGTTTTAGGAGGATCTGTATCACAATCTCATGCACAGAAAATAGTTCGTCTCTTAGACCTTTCTCTTAAAAATGGAATACCTGTTATAGGATTCAATGATTCGGGCGGCGCCCGAATTCAAGAAGGCGTGGTTGCCTTAGGTGGGTATGCAGATATATTTTATAGAAACACGAAAGCTTCGGGAGTCATTCCTCAAATATCTGCTATAATGGGTCCTTGTGCCGGTGGAGCCGTATATTCTCCCGCACTTACTGATTTTATTTTTATGGTAGAAAAAACATCTTATATGTTTGTCACCGGACCAAATGTTGTAAAAACAGTAACCAAAGAAGAAATTTCCCAAGAAGACTTAGGAGGTGCTTATACGCACAGTAGCAAAAGCGGTGTTTCTCATTTTTATTATCCAAATGAAGTAGAATGTATAAAAAATATAAAAACACTCCTTTCTTACATCCCTCAAAATTGTGAAGAAACCCCTCCCATACTTCCTTATGAAGCAAAAAACGAACTGAGACCAACATTAGACAATCTCATTCCTGAAAATCCCAATCATCCATACGATATGAAAGATGTTATCCAACAAATAATAGATGAAGACACATTTTTTGAAGTCCACAAGAATTATGCAGAAAATATCATTATTGGATTTAGCAGAATACAAGGAAAATCCGTGGGAATAGTCGCCAATCAACCATCATTTTTAGCAGGAGTATTAGATATAAAAGCATCTGTAAAAGCCGCTCGATTTATACGATTTTGTGATTGTTTTAATATCCCATTATTAGTATTAGTAGATGTCCCAGGTTTTTTGCCAGGAAGCGAACAAGAATGGAATGGAATCATTACTAATGGTGCAAAAATACTCTATGCATTTTCTGAAGCTACGGTTCCAAGAATTACCGTCATAACCCGAAAAGCATACGGAGGAGCTTATGATGTTATGAACTCAAAACATATAGGAGCGGATATGAACTTCGCATGGCCTACAGCAGAAATAGCAGTCGTAGGAGCAAAAGGAGCCTCAGAAATTATTTTTAAAAATGAAATTAAAAATGACCCTCATCCTGAAGCAAAACTCCAAGAAAAAATAAACGAATATACAGAACAATTTGCTAATCCATACCACGCCGCAAAGTACGGATACATAGATGAAGTGATAATCCCAAGCCAAACTCGTCTCAAAGTTATATCTGCATTCAAAAATATAGAAAATAAAGTAGATACCATTCCCAGAAAAAAGCACGGAAACATACCTCTTTAATCTAATTTATGAATTATAAATTTTGGAAATTATGAAAACAGATATTCGTGACATAGGAGAATTTGGGCTTATAGAACAAATAAAAAAACAATTTGCACGGCATCAATCTCCTTCTACTATCAAAGGAATTGGAGATGATGCCGCTGTTATTGCCTCTGATAAAACCATTCTCATATCCACAGATATGCTGTTAGAAAATATTCACTTTGATTTAACCTATACTACCCTTCAATATTTAGGTTATAAAGCAGTAGCAGTAAATATATCCGATATTGCGGCGATGAATGGAAAAGCAACGCAAATAACTACCAATATAGGTATCAGTAATAGATTTTCATTAGAATCTGTGCAGGCATTATACGAAGGAATAAAGCAGGCATGCGATACCTACAAAGTAGATTTGATAGGTGGAGATACTACTTCCTCAAAGGCGGGGTTAGTTATTTCCGTTACAGTGGTAGGAGAAATTGAAAAACACAAAATTACTTACCGAAGTGGTGCTAAAAAGAACAATATTATCTGTGTAACCGGTGATTTGGGAGCAGCGTATATGGGATTACACATTCTGAACAGAGAAAAGGTAGCATTTTTAGCAAACCCTCATACTCAACCCGACATCTCTGCTCATACATATATCGTGCAAAGGCAACTAAAACCCGAAGCACGAGTAGATATCATCCATGATTTGTCCACACTAGGAATAGTTCCTACCTCTATGATAGATATTTCTGATGGACTGGCTAGTGAACTATTGCATATATGCAATCAATCAGGAGTAGGGGTCAGAATTTACGAAGAACACATTCCTATAGCTAATAATACTTTGGAAGCAGCGGTGCTTTTTCAAATAGAACCCATTACTGCGGCCCTCAATGGTGGAGAAGATTATGAACTTCTCTTTACTATAGACCAAAAAGATTATGAAAAGGTAAAAAAACACGCCGATATTCGCTTTATCGGATATATAACAGAGAATACTGATGCTTTTTTAGTGAGTAAAGAGAATCAATATGTTCCTATACAAGCACAAGGTTGGAAGCATTTTTAAAATAAAAAAAATATAAATAATGCTCCTTAATCCATGATTCCAATCGTGGACTATGTTTTTTGTTTACCCTTATTATTGAAAACAAATACAATAATCCATAGATCATAATTTTTGCAGAAGTTTTTGCATCACAAAAAGAGCTGCCTTTGCAATATGAGTTCCCGGTCCAAATATAAAATGAACTCCTTTGTCATATAATATCTGGTGATCTTTTTCAGGGATAATTCCTCCAGCTATGATAAGTGTATCTTCTATTTGAAATCCTTTTAAAGTATCTATCAATTCAGAAATGAGAACTTTATGAGCTCCTGCAAGGGTAGATATTCCAACAATATGTGGGTCTGTTTGTACTACTTGCTTTGCTACTTCTTGGGGTGTTTGAAAAAGAGGTGCTATTTCCACATCAAAACCCATATCTGCAAATCCCGTAGCAACTATTTTATACCCTCTATCGTGTCCATCTTGTCCCATTTTTACTAAAAGCATACGGGGTCTGCGTCCTTCCATTTTTGAAAATACATCTACGAGGTGTTTTGCTTCTTTATAATCCGCATCTTGAGATGCTTCTTGAGCATATACCCCAGAGATAGACCTTGTGTTTGCGGTATATCTTCCAAATGTTTTTTCTAAAGCATCAGATATTTCTCCTAAAGTAGCCCTTTTTTTTGCTGCTTCTACAGCCAGTTCCAAAAGGTTTGTTTCTGTATTATTTGCCTTTTCGGTAATAATACGAAGGATATTTTGCACTTCTTCTTCGTTTCTTTTGCTTTTTACCTCTTGAATTTTTCTGATTTGATTTTCTTTTACGGATACATTATCTATTTCTAAAGAATCTATATGTTTTTTAGAATCATAAAAAAATTTATTTACTCCCACAATAATATGTTTTTGAGAATCTATTTGAGCTTGTTTGTGAGTCGCAGATTCTTCTATTCGGAGTTTGGGTAATCCGGACTCTAAAGCGGGAAGCATCCCTCCCATATTTTCTATTTCATCCATAAGAAGATTTGTTTTTTGAATCAGCATTTGCGTAAGATTTTCTATATAATAAGAACCTCCCGTAGGGTCAACTACTTTTGTGATATTGGTTTCATTTTGAAGGTAGAGTTGTGTATTTCGAGCTATTTTTGCAGAATGAAAAGAAGGAAGTGCTATGGCTTCATCAAGAGCATTCGTATGGAGAGATTGTGTATGTCCTAACACAGCAGAAATGGCTTCTATGGTCGTACGGGCTATATTATTATAGGGCATTTGTTCTGTTAAACTCCATCCCGATGTCTGACAATGGGTTCTCAAAATAAGAGATTTTGGATTTTGAGGATGAAACTTTTGCATGAGCAAAGCCCAAAGAGTTCTTGCGGCTCTTATCTTTGCTATTTCTGTAAAAAAATTCATTCCAATTCCAAAAAAGAAAGAAAGACGGGGAGCAAATTCATCTATATCTAAACCTGCTTTTAATCCCGTCTTGACGTATTCTATCCCATCTGCAAGAGTGTAAGCAAGTTCTATGTCTGCTGTCGCACCAGCTTCATGCATGTGATAACCACTTATACTGATGCTATTAAACTTCGGTAGATATTTTTTACAATACTTAAAAACATCTGCTACAATTTTCATACTCTTGGATGGAGGATAAATGTACGTATTTCTGACAATAAATTCTTTTAAAATATCATTCTGAATCGTTCCCGTAAGTTTTTCTTTCGATATGCCATATTCTTCGGCAGCCACTATAAAAAAAGCCATAATAGGAATAACAGCCCCGTTCATAGTCATAGAGACAGATATTTTATCCAAAGGAATATCTTTAAATAATATCTTCATATCTTCCACCGTATCAATGGCAACACCTGTTTTGCCCACGTCTGCTTTTACTCTTTCGTTATCAGAATCATATCCTCTATGGGTAGGTAGGTCAAAAGCAACAGAAAGACCCGTTTGTCCCATAGAAAGATTCTGTTTATAAAAATTATTTGACTCTTCTGCAGTGGAAAACCCTGCATATTGGCGTATAGTCCAAGGTTGAACACAATACATACTTGCATAAGGTCCTCTTGTATAAGGAGGTAATCCCGCACAATATCCTAAATGCTCTATCCCTTCAATAGATTTTGGATCAAAACAACATGGAATATCAAAACCTTCGGGGTTTTTCCATTTAGCAGCATTATGGGGAATTTTTACCACATAATCTTTTGTCATATCATAACTTATTTGTGAAAAATTGGGCTTCATTTTGTTTTTTTAAGAGACAACAATAATAATATGGTAGATAATTCTAAAAATGAGCCGTTTTGTATAAATAATTATCTCATTTCTTGCTTTTTATCTGATAATTTTTATATATAATTGCTAAAAAATCAATTTTAGATGATTTTCTATTATTTTTTTAATTATTTTGAATAATTTATACAAAAACTTAATGAAAATTTATATATATTTGATATTTATTATTTTTTTATTAGTTTTGTAAATCGTTTGTCAAAGTTTCATATTTAAATGGGGGCGTATTTTATGCCCCTATTTTTTTTATAAGATGGGTTCTAAAAACTGACTTTAAGAACTCACGTTAAGTATTTTTGATTATCGTTGAAACTCTTTTTATAACTGACCTTGGGCATTGCACAAAAATTATTTTCAAAAAATTTATTGTAAGATTTTTAAAAGGTAAGGTATGAAATTTTATTATATTTTTGCGCAAGGTGAGTTATTAAATAAGTGTATCAATAAATCCAAAAAAACAGAGAGAGGAAGACTGGAAGGTTTGAGAAAATTTGTAAAAATTATAAAAGAAAGTATCAATATAATGTATAAAAAAGAAAGATGGAGGAAAGAATCATAAAAGCTCTCAAAAGAGGAAAACTCACACCTACCCAAATAGCAGAGAACTTTGAGGTATCCTTATAGTTGTGGAACAAATAAAAAAAGAAAAAATCTCTAAAAAAAATAATCCGAATTACTTTTCTAAAACATATATTATATAAAGTATCGACAGGTTCTAAAAACTTAGTTCTTAGAACCTGCTTTCTACTATAAAGATAAAAGAGAGAGCTTACAATATTGCATCTAAATGAAGTTATACAGTAAAAATGTTTAGAACCGCTTACAATAAATGGAGAGTGATTCCAAAGCTTATAGCATTGAGCTTCGGTCCTTTATCTTCATAAAACACGGGATTCAAATCATAATTTACAAAAAAATCTAATCGTCTCCATCCCACTTGTCCCCTCAAACCATATCTAAAATTACTGATATAAAAATCATCACCCTGAAGATCTGTTAGCTTATGTCCTTCTACTTTTTTTATAGTTTTGCTATGAGATTCTATTCTATATGCTATATATCCACCAAAACCAATTTTATATATCCGTATATTTTTTTTATTTCCTATATGTATCACAGGTACGAAAGATGCATGTATATATGTTGCAGAAAGTTTACTCTTTATCCATTCATTACTTTGATTGCCTTGGTAAAAGAGTATATCTGCATTTCGCTTCATAATTTGAGTAGAAGGATCTTCAAATTTCCAATTATACCAAGAAAATCCAATTCCCCATTCAAAATAGAGTGGTCCTTTTACCAAATGTGAATGAGTGCTGGTAAGACCTACATACCAAGAACCCCAAGGTCGCACAGAATAGTGTTCTCCATTGCTTTGAGGAAGTGTTCCATTGGGTTGTATCCAATTATTCATCCCAAAATCAAAATAAAACGAATGGTCGTATTTTTTTTCTTTTTTTCTATCGTTTTTTGGATACCATTGTTTCCAATGTGTTCTCATTCTCATAAATTTATATATTCTATCTAACTCTTCTTCCGCTTCTTCCCACGTATCTCCTATTATATTGATTCTTACTTTTCTCTTAAAATCAATAGTTATGTGTTTTTTTCCATTAGGAAGCTCTTTTTTTATGATGGAAAATGTATGGTCTCTATTTCCTTTTTTTTCGTTTCTTCCACTTCGTTTTCTATTGTCATAAAAATCTTGCTCGGTATCATTCGAAATAATATTTTTTTCTACTAATTTCATATCTGTAGAATCCATACTATTCTCTAGTATTTCGTTAATATTTTGTTCTCTTATTTTTTGAAAATCTTTTTGAGAGTGAATAGAAAAAAATATCTGACTACTGTCTCCTATTTTTACGATAATAGTATCTGTATAATAAAAACAATTGGCTGTATGAGTACTGCTCAATAGTAAAAGTAAACCGGCGGTTATGTAATATGTTATCTGTTTCATTGGTAGTATTATTTATGAAGTATTTATAAAAAAGTATCTAACACTCTCTTCTAACAATAATTTATGATTTTTTTTTCTTTGTGTTTATGGTAATTTCTTTTGATTTCCCATTTACAGTTATGATAGCGGTGTTATCACAAACCCCTTTACCATAATCTATGGAATAAGTAGTTCCGTCTACTATATGTTCTAAAATCCCTTGGGTACAAACTGGTTTTCCCTGTGACAAACAGTCAATACTAAATATTAAAGGGGTTTTCTCTGAAACTTTAGAAAGGTATGTTTTTCCGTTTCGGTTTGTTCCAGTTACATCACCTGAATAAGTAACTTTTGTCACTTGTTTAGCTGCTATAGAATTTATAGTATAAGTTCTCGTTTTTGTTTCCTCTCGAGTAGCACTACTTCCATCGGGCCATGTAAATTTTCCATTTTTTAAAGAAATTTCATGGGTATATGTAAGAAAATCTGCGGTAGCTCCTTTAAATGTAATAACTCTCGTCCCTTCTACTTTTATACTATCTATATAAAAATTTTTAAAAGTGACAGAACGAGTAGGAAACAAAGGATAAGCAGCGTTAGGAGTATAATCAATAGTAATTGTTCCTTTTCTTACTCTGCCTCCATATCCAATACATCCTCTGATAGTATCGTATACGATAATTTTTTTTCCTAGTAATCTATAAAACTTCTTTGTAGTACAAGAACCAAAAACCATATCATCAGCAGTAATAGTATCTGCATTTACTCTTGCAGATGATGCATAATCTACTGATAAAGATTGTTCTACCGTATTGTCTACTTCTAACATTGTAGCATCTATTCCGGATTCTGATCCTACAGATACCTCATCTACTGTTACCTCTGTGGTAACTTCATCTTTTTTACAAGAAACTAATCCAAAAAAAAGGATAAGATATATTGTAAATAGTAACTTTTTTGAATTTTCTAAAAATCTCATCTGTTGTTTTATTTATGTTTACGTTAATGAAATGAATATATTATTATATAAAGAGAGCGTTAGATACTTGTTTAATACTTTTTATTTATTTTTATTTCCACTAAATAGGCATATTCTATTTGTATTTTCTGTTTCGGTTTGAGTATATTTTCAAAAGAATATCTCTGATGAAAGTTTTCTGCTTTTTGAAAAAAAACTACTATATCTGTCCATATATTTCTTTTTTTTGTGGAAATGTTCTTTGATATAAATATGGGAGAAAGAGTAATATGCGAAATTTTCAATACTTCAGGTGGAGAAGGATTGTAGATTTTTTTTTCTAAAAAAACCATATCTACTTGTATTCTTGTTTCATTTGTCATACCTGCTTCATAGACTTCTTGTGTTGCAGATGTATTCGTTGTTGATGTTGTAATTATATTTTTTTTTGAAGTAGGATTACGGGTTTCTGCTTTTACTGTGGGAGAGTTATCCGCTTTTGATATTGTTTCTTTTTGAATACTCTTTTCTCTTGTGGGAATATTACTTATAGTATGTTCATAGTTTTCAGGGCTTCTATTAATGGAGGTGTAGAATGCAAAAGTCCCCGAAAGGATTGTTACAACACATGCCGTAGCCGCAAATCTATATACTACTCTTCTTTTTCGTCTTTTCTGTAATATGGCTTGGATTGCTATCCACGAATCTTTTTGTGGAACTATGGTTATCTGGGATAGTTTTTTTTTCAAAAGAGCATCTAATTCTGTTGTTTTCATTGTGTTCTGTAAGTGTTTAGTAAATAATTCTCAAAAATATCTTTTGTCATACAATAAGGTTATTCTTTTTTTGGGCGAGTATTCTTCCTCGTAAAATATCTCTGGCTCTACTCAAATTGGACTTAGAGGTGTTTTCTGTTATTCCTAATATGTCTGCTATTTCTTTATGAGTATATCCTTCTATCACATACAGATTAAATACTGTCTTATATCCCGTAGAGAGAGAGTTCACCATTTCTAAAAGATACATTTCATCTAATTCTGTATTATCATATTCTGCTTCTATCACTTCGT
Source organism: Chitinophagaceae bacterium (assembly GCA_030053935.1). NCBI lineage: Bacteria > Pseudomonadati > Bacteroidota > Chitinophagia > Chitinophagales > Chitinophagaceae > Chitinophagaceae bacterium. The sequence continues at coordinate 6,705 of JASGCU010000038.1, read as the reverse complement.
TTTTATGAAGGGTATCCATATCTACAAAAATAAGTTTATTTTTTCTCAAAAATTGCAGGCACTCATTGATAGTAATTCGCTTTATCCAGCCTTCAAAACTGCCCGTAAAAGTATATTTTTTTATATTTTCAAATATCTTTACAAACGAATGTATCATTATATCTTCCGCATCAGCACTCTTTTTTATATATCTTCTGCAAAGTCCCAAAAGCACCGCAGAATATCTTTCATACAAAAGAGTTTGAAATGTCTGCTTTCCTTGCTGGCATCCTCTTATAATGGTTTCTTCTGAATAATTACTCACACTCATCTTAAAGTTTTTCATTGGTATAAATGCGGGGAGAGGACTATCGTATCCATCTTCCTTTCTCTGTTTTGTTGTATTGTTTTGGATAGTAAAACCAAATATATTTTCTTTTTTCTCTCTAAATGAAATAAAAGACAAAAGGTTGCGTTAACTTTCAATTTTTTTTAATTATGGTATGTGGAGGCATACTTTTGGGTTCTCTTTTTTATTATATATGAAAGCAAAAAATCCTGAAGGATAGTAATCGTTTATAAACGTTTTTTATTTTTTTAACTCATTTTTGTAAAGGAATAGATGATTTTCTTATTTTGTAAGCGGAGTTCTCATTTGGAGCATACAAAAAAAAGCCCACGTGATAAAACGTGGGCTATGTTGATAGGTGCATTGGTTTGTATGTTATATCTATCAGTTTTTAGAACCTCCTTTAGTATTTTTTTTGTCTTTTGCTTTTTTCATTGCATCTTCTATTTTTAGTTGGAAAGATGATTTATTTTTGTTTTGATTTTTTTTTCTATTTTCATCTAATTTTTTTCTTATTTTTTTTTCGTTTATGAGTTTTCTTATGAGCTCTTGTTGTGCTACAGATGCGATGTTCGAAACAAAATAATAAAAAGAAAGTCCTGCACTGTAAGAGTTTAAGAGTCCTAAAAACATAATGGGGGCAATGTATTGGAGTACTTTCATAGGACCTTGCACAGTGGTCATCTGATTGGTGAACCATGTGAGCAGTAAGCTGGAAGCGGTCATAAGGAGGGTAAATAAGCTTACATGGCTTCCATAAAATGGTATAGAAAAGGGTAGTGATGCGATGCTATCGTAAGTAGAGAGGTCTTCTGCCCAGAGAAATGGTTTTTGGCGTAGTTCTATAATATTAGGAAAGAAGTAAAACATTGCAAATAATATAGGGAGTTGTAGAAGCATTGGGATACATCCGCTCAGTGGGTTTACTCCTACCTGCTTATAGAGGTTCATGTTTTCTACTTGTTGTTTTTGTAAATCGTCGGGATATTTCTCTTTTATTTGGTCTATTTCGGGCTTGAGAATACGCATTTTTGCCATTCCTATAAAAGAATGATAGGTGAGTGGTAATAAAATAATTCGTATAAGGACAACGAGTATTATTATAATGATTCCATGATTGAGAGTAATAGTTTCTAAAAAATGAAATATGGGGAGCATAAATCCTTTGTTTATCCATTTAAGGATTGCCCATCCGAAGTCAATATTAGAGGAAAAATCAGGGGCTATTTCTTTGAGAGTATTGTATTCATTAGGTCCAAAAAACAAGTTACATATAAATTTTTCTTGAGTCCAGTTTTTAGGATTTATTTGAATAGTAGCAATCATTTGTTTTGCCGAGTTTGGATCTTGTTCGTCTACTTTGGTAGAAATATCTGCGGATTGAAATGGTTCTTTTGGTATCAGAGCGGTAGAGAAGAATTTTTGTTTGAAAGAAATCCATTTCAGTGGTGTATCAATAGATTCTTGTTCTAGAGAAACAGAATTATCGCCCAGTTCATCTTTTTCTTCTTCAGTAGTATAATAGTTTATGAATGTTCTTGCTCGGAGGTCGTTTATATCTTTTTCTATATGAGCAACATTATTTTTCCAATGTATTGCAACATTTTGTGGGGAGACGTCTGTTGAGAGTCCAATGAGTTGGTGAGAGTAAGATATAAGGTATCCCTTTTGTGGTATGGTATAGGTTTGTTCTATGTATCTTTGTGCATCTATATATGCTCTAAAAATAATTTGTGTGGTGTCGGATGTTATTTTTTTTTCTTGGGGTATAAAAAAGAAGTCAGTAAATGCAAATGCTTTATTAAATGAGGTAAAATGCGTTTGAAATATTGACTTCTCTGCATCAAAGATAATGAGAGGAGTTCCTGTATAGGTAGTGTATTTTTTGAGGGTTACTTGTTTTATAGTTCCTCCTTTGTTGGAAAAAATGATGTGTAAGTCCTCATTTTCTATGTTAATTTCTTTTTCTATTCCATGTGCTATGGGGGAGAATATTCCAAATTGTTCTTGGCGGAAGAGGGCTTGTTGAGTAGTATCTACTTGTATATTTTGAGAGAGAGTGGCTTTATCATTTTGATGTGAGGTGCTGTCTTTTTTATTTTTTTGTTCTGTGTTGTTTGTTTGCTTTTGGACTTCGGGTTTCGGGGAAAAAAATATGATGTATAGTGTTAGTCCTCCTATTAAAATGAGTCCTGTTATTTGTTGTCTATCCATGTATGAAATGAGTTAAAAGATTTATGTATTATTTTGTAAGTAGTGTATCCATGATTGTATTTCTTCTATAGTTGGGGGAGAGATGTGTTGGAGTTTCATTTTTTTTCTCATGTTGCACATGTCTTGGAAGAGTTTTTGTTCTTTTGCATTTTTTATATTTTCGGGGGTGTTCATATTCAATTGTTCTATGAGGGGGATAAGTTCTGCTCTTATTCCTATTTGTTCGTATTCTTTTGTGGTGATGGTGTGTTGTTTTTTTTCGGGTTTCATTTGTGGGAAAAAGAGGACATCTTGGATGGAGTGAGAATTTGTCATGATCATAGTTAATCTGTCAATTCCTATCCCTAAGCCTGCTGTTGGAGGCATTCCATATTCTAATGCTTTTAGAAAATCTTCGTCTAAGAGCATAGATTCATCATCGCCTCTTTTTCCGTTTTCTAATTGTTGTTCGAATCGTTGTCGTTGGTCTATGGGGTCATTTATTTCTGAGTATGCGTTACAGATTTCTTTTCCGTTGCAGATAGCTTCAAATCTTTCTACGAGTCCATTTTTATTTCTATGTTTTTTAGAAAGAGGAGACATTTCTAATGGATAATCGGTAATAAAAGTGGGTTGTATAATATATGGTTCGCATTTTTCTCCGAATATTTCATCTATAATTTTTGCTTTTCCCATGGTATTATTTACTTCTATGTTGAGTTTTTTGGCTGTTTCAGAAAGTTCTTTTTCGTTCATTTCAGAAATATCTATTCCCGTAAAATGTTGTATTGCTTCAAACATAGTAAAACGTTTCCATGGTTTTGCAAAGTTGATGGTATGCTTTCCGACGGTTACTTCTGTTGTTCTGTGGAGTTGTATTGCTATTTTTTCGATGAGTTCTTCTACGAGTTCCATCATCCATATATAATCTTTATATGCGACGTAGAGTTCTATTTGAGTAAATTCAGGATTGTGGAACCTGTCCATTCCTTCGTTTCTAAAGTCCTTGCTAAATTCGTATACACCGTCAAATCCTCCTACAATCAATCGTTTTAGATAGAGTTCATTAGCAATACGGAGATAAAGAGTAGTATCTAATGCGTTATGATGGGTTTTGAAAGGTCTTGCTGCTGCACCTCCGTAGAGTGGTTGTAGTATGGGGGTTTCTACTTCTAGGTATCCTTTCCCGTTCAGATAGTTTCTCATAGTATTCATTAATTGGGTTCTTTTGATAAAAATTTCTTTTTGTTCGGGATTTACGATGAGGTCTAAATATCTTTGACGGTATCTCTGTTCGGCATCAGTAAAGGCATGGTGTAGAGTTTTATTTCCCTGCTCGTCTTCTGTTTCTTTTACGATGGGGATAAGTTTGAGAGATTTAGATAATAATTTTAGTTCTTTTACATGAATAGAAATTTCTCCCGTTTGTGTAGTAAAAACATATCCTTTTACTCCGATAATATCCCCGATGCCTATTTTTTTTTTAAAAACATCGTTATAGAGTGTTTTATCTTCGTTTGGGCAGATATCATCTCTTTTTATATAAGTCTGTATTTTCCCCACAGAATCTTGTATGACAGCAAAGGAAGCAGAGCCCATAATTCTTATACTCATAACTCTTCCAGCTATGGATATATTTTGGGATTCATTAGGTTTTTGTTGGTAGTCCTCTACGATTTTTTTACTGTGGGTATTCACGTCGAATGTCTCGGATGGGTATGGGTTTATTCCGATTTTTATGAGACCTTCTCTTTCTTGTCTTCTGAGTAGTTCTTGCTCACTGAAACTCATGGTTATAGTATTTTGTATCTATTCGTCAAGATTAATAATGGTATTGTCTTCTTTTTTTTCTATAGTTTTTCGTTTTCTTCTCGTCGGTTTTTCTCCGGAAGCATCTTCTTCTGAGTTTATATCATCATAAAAAATTCTACCGCAGTGTTCACAAATAATCATTTTTTTTTTTTCACGCACTTCGGATCGTTTTTGTGGTGGAATCATATTAAAACACCCGTTGCAATATCCTTTTATAATATTTACAATTGCTAATCCATTAGATGTATTATTACGTATACGGTCGTATGCTTTCAAAAGTATTGCATCTACTTTTTTAACAGCAGTTTCTCGTTTTTGTTTCCATTCGGTTTCACTACTTTCGCTTTCTGCTACTATGGAATAGAGTTCGTCTTGTTTTGATTTGAGACGTTCTAAGCAAGCTACGATGAGGTTTTCTGTCTTTTCTAGACCTTGTTTTATCTGTTCTATAGACAAATATTTCTCTTGAATTCTTTTTTCACATATTTGAATTTCCAAGGATTGTGTTTCTATTTCTTTTATAATAGCGGAATACTCTCTATCATTTCGTATGTTCATTAATTGTTCTTCGTATTTTTTAATAAGTTTTTCAGAAGATTTAATACCCTCCCTGTACGTGATGATTTGGTTTTGTATTTCTTGTATTTTTTCAATCCATTCCTTTTCTTGGTTTTGGTATTGGATATGTTCATCCTCTATATCCATAATTTCTTCAGGGAGAGCTCCTAACACTTTCTTTATTTCATCTAAATTGGTATCTATTACCTGTAAATTATAGAGTGCTTCTAATCTATCTGCAAATAGTTTTTCTGCTGCGTGCTTCATTTTTTAATAGTAGTATTTAATAGGGTTTGTAATAATTTGAGATACATAAATATTATTCATATTTTTTTTTAATAAATAGTTATGGAGAATTTCTGTCATGCATATTTCACTTTCATAGTGACCAATATCAGCAATAAGTATTTTACTTTCATTTTCAAAATATTGGTGGTATTTGAAGTCGGATGTAACAAAAGCATCGGCTTCACATAGTATTGCTTTTGGTAATAGAAAATAGCCACTTCCTCCACAAACTGCTACTTTTCGTATTTTTTTATGGAACGGAGTATATTTTATGACAGAGAGATTCAATACTTTTTTGAGGTGAAATAAAAAATCTTCCTCCCCCATCTCTTGCTCCAAATATCCTATCACTCCCGATCCGAATTCTTGATTTTCATTGGTAAGATGGATAATATCATATGCAATTTCTTCGTATGGGTGATGCTTTTTTAATGTGAGAAGTATGATATTTTGCAAATAACGTGGAAAAATAACTTCTATCTTTTGCTCTTGGACTGTTTCTAAAGAATGTCTTTCTCCTAAGGTAGGATGAGCATTTTCATTGGGTAAAAAACTCCCTGTTCCCTCAGATACAAAACTACAGTGGCTATAATTTCCTATACTCCCCGCTCCCACTTCGTGTAATTTTTCTAGTATATTTTTTGCATCAGAATGAGGAGCAAAAGTAACGAGCTTTGCCAAAGTATCTTCTTTTTTGAGAAGTATTTGACCGTCTTGTAAACCCAAAATTTTTGCAAGTTGAAAACTCACTCCACCCCGAACGTTGTCTAAATTGGTATGAGCAGCATACAAAGATATATTGCATTGTATTGCCTTTATCAATATCTTCCCTAATTGAGTGCCGCTCGTAATTTTTTTTATACCCTGAAAGAGTACGGGGTGATGGGATATAATCAAATTACATCTTTTTTCTATGGCTTCTTCTAAAACCGATTCCGTTATATCCAAAGTAATGAGTATACCTTCTACTTCTAAATCTTGATTCCCGACGATAAGTCCGCAATTATCATAAGATTCTTGATAACTTATAGGAGTAAAATCTTCTATGTATTTCTTTACCTCACGTATCGTCATTTTGTTAAAATAATTGGTAATGTGTATTAAAAATGATTTTAATAAAGAGAAAAAGAAACCTAATATATTATCTTTGTCAAAATTACATTTTTTTTATATTTCACAAAATTATTGTGTAATAATACTTCATTTTCTCTTAAATGTATCCATCTTTTTATAAGTATGTGTTTTTCTTTTCAAAAACCAGAGTCATTATCTCTCTTTTTAATATATATTCTCTCAAAAAAGAAAAGAAAAAGTATTATTTTGCCTTTTCTATCAAAATAATAAAATTACTGCATCTATAATTATAGATGCCCAAATCAATTTGAATGAGGGTGTCCAAAAAATCTTTTTTCGGAATTTTTATTTTTTTATAAATGGTTTTCTTCCTTTTTTGACCTGCCCCAATCCCTCCAAAGGAGGGGAGTTTTTGACCTCCCACATCTTCTACCAATATCTCGGTGCTATGC
>JASGCU010000037.1 GCA_030053935.1 Chitinophagaceae bacterium | reverse complement strand
CAAAAGCGGGGCTTCAGTGCTAATTTGAACATTCGAAATTCTATTCAACATTTGTGCTAATTTGAACATTCGTGCTTCGATTTCCGCCACTTCGCCAAGCCGCAAAACGTTACACGCAATTAAAACAACCATAGAACAAATTTGATAGGATTGAAATAACGATTATATTTGCAGAAAAATAATTAGAAAAATATGAATTATTGGACAGAATTAAGCATTGAATATGCAAATCAAAGGTCTTATTTAGATGATTTGTTTCAAGTATATCCAACGATACCAGAAGGAATACGAGATATTAATCAGAAAAAATGGAAAGAAATAGAAATTGCATTTGAAAATCAGGATAATATTGAATTGATTTCTACCCTTTTGAAATTAAAGAAATTCCCTATCAAAAATAGCTATGTTTCATTTTTAAGAAAAGATAATGCAAGTTTATTAAGAAATCCTCAAACGGTAAACCGATTGGCAGGGAGCATATATCAACTTGGATTAAATAAACTTTATGAGAAATGTACCGAACCCAAAGAAACAAATACTCAAATGGGGCAATGTTTAGTCGTTGGATACAAAATAAATCATTAGGAATTGCGCCAGTAAATCTTGAAACTTTTTTAAGTAATAATGATAACGCAATACTTGGTGGGAATGACGCTGTTTTACTTGCTTTTGCAAGAGAAAAATTTGGATATAATAAGGGAAAAGGATTAGATTTTATTGCACGATTTAATAAAAAATACGTTTTAGGCGAAGCAAAATTTATTACAGATATTGGTGGTAATCAAGATAAATCGTTCGTTGATATTATTTCAACAATTAACGCAAATTACAAAGGTGTTGTAAGCATAGGTATTGTAGACGGTATTCCTTGGTTAATCAACAAAAGTAAATACTACACTGATATTACAACAAAATATGCTAATTCCAATATAATGAGTGCTTTGGTTTTACGTGAGTTTTTATACCAATTATAATCCTATGATTTTACAATATCCTAACAAACGGACTGAAAATGAGATATTCAATACTATTTCAAATTGTGAATTTATAAGTCAAAATAATTCTACAAGTGTAAATAAATTAATTGAATGTGAAAATTTAATAGCTTTAAAAAAATTAATAACAGATTATAATTTGGCAGGAAAAATTGATTTAGTTTATATTGACCCGCCTTTTGCAACGAATAATTCATTTACAATAACAGAAGAAAGAGCAAGTACAATTAGCAGTAGTAAAAATGGTAAAATTGCATACACTGATAATTTAACAGGTTACGAATTTATTGAATATTTACGAGAACGATTAATTTTATTGAAAAGATTACTTTCCGATAAAGGTTCAATTTATTTACACATTGATTATAAAATTGGACATTACGTAAAAATGATAATGGACGAAATCTTTGGAATAGAAAATTTTCGCAATGATATAACAAGAGTGAAATGTAACCCGAAAAATTTTGCAAGAAAAGGATACGGCAACATAAAAGATTTAATACTTTTTTATTCAAAATCGGATAATTTAATTTGGAATGAACCTAAAATGCCTTATACTGCGGAAGATAAAATAAAACTCTTTCCCAAAAAGGACAAAAGAGGCAGACATTTTACTACAATTCCATTACATGCACCAGGTGAAACCGTAAATGGAAATACATCAAAAGCATTTAAAGGAATTTTGCCTCCTATTGGCAGACATTGGCGAACTGATATAGAAACATTAGAATTGTGGGATAGTCAAGGACTTATTGAATGGTCGGATAATGGTAATCCACGAAAAATTATATATTTTGATGAACAAGAAGGAAAGCGAATGCAAGATATTTGGGAATTTAAAGACCCTCAATATCCGGTTTATCCTACGGAAAAAAATGATGATTTATTAAATATTGTCGTGCAAACATCAAGTAATAAGAATAGTATCGTATTAGACTGTTTTTGTGGTTCAGGAACAACTTTAAAAGCAGCGCATCTAAATAATAGAAATTGGATTGGAATTGATAAATCAGAAGAAGCAATAAAAGCTACTTTAAGTAAAATTAATTCTATCAATGGTAATTTGTTTACTCAAAAACCTGATTATGAGATGATAAAATGCGTGTAACATACAACAGACCGACAATGCCAGCCCCTAAATTTGAAACATTTTCCGTATCTACAACAGTCGTGCGTGTAGATACGAAAGCCGCACCGCCGCCAATAATTTTTCGTTAGTGGCAACCCTATGAAGACAATGCAAACAAGAAAAATCAAGCTTCAAATGAAAATTACCATGACACAAACACAGACGAAATGCAGTTAAATATTAAACAGAGGTTTTCAGTTGTTGCAATTTACATTGGCTTAATTTTAGGCATAGGCTACTACTTTTCTAATGACAGGCAATTTCTTGTTGACACAAACAACAACTTAAATGCAGTTTTAATCGCGACAGGACTTGCACTAATTTTAAGTGTTTATATAACCGAACCTTACTTTTCAAAACCGGTTGACGTAATTACAAGATGGGTAGCAATATTTCTATTCCTAATCGGATTAAACAGCAAACAGTGCCTATCTCTTACACCATATTGGTTTATTGCTTGTACTGTATTTACAGAGTTAAGTTTATTGAGCATCGATGGCTTCAAAATAGAAAGTTTTTACTGTATTGCGATGGTTGCATTTCAATAATAAAGAGAGTGTCCGAAAAGTCTTTTTTACACAAATATTAAATTTTAAACCTATTGATAATCAAATTTTACAAAACTACAAGGGCATCAAAAGTAATTTTTTTGTCACTTCCATTCAAATTGATTTGAGTATAAGAGCATTTATAGTATTACCATGGAAATGGTTGGTTCTGTTTTATTTTTATCATTCTAAATTTCTTATATCAATAGGGACAATATGGGAAATTCCCATTTCTATCATAGTAATTCCATAGATAATATCTACCTTCGCCATTGTCTTTTTATTATGGGTAATGATAATAAATTGCGATTGTTCGCTGAATGTTCTAATGATTTTGTTAAATTTATCAATGTTAGCATCATCTAATGGGGCATCTACTTCATCAAAGATACAGAAAGGAGCGGGTTTTAGGAGGTATATTGCAAAAAGAAGGGATATGGCGGTTAGGGTTTTTTCTCCTCCTGAGAGTTGGTTGATGGAGAGGGGTCTTTTACCCTTTGGTTTTGCGGTTATTTCTATGGGGCTTTCTAGTATATCATCGGGGTTCAGGAGGGTGAGTTCGCAAATGTCTTCTTCGGTAAAAAGAGAGCGGAATACTTTCAAAAAGTTTTCCCTTATTTTATGAAATGCCTCTAAAAATAGTGTTTTGGCGGTGAGTTCTATCTCTTGTATGGTCTGCAGAAGGGACTCTTTTGCATTGGATAGGTCGGTTCTTTCCCGAATTAAAAAATCATATCGCAGTTTTATTTCTTGAAAGGTCTCGAGGGCTGTATAATTGATAGGTCCGAGGGCGTCTATTTTTCGTTTTACTTCCTCTACTTTGCTTTCCAATTCGGTTTCGGACATATCTTTTGTGGCATTTGGAAAATCTTCGGGTATTTCGGTTGTTTCTATGGATATTTGAAACTTATGAAATATACCTTCGTTGAGGGCGTTTATTTGTATAGTATTTTGGGCTATTTTATTTTCTAAATCAGCGAGGGTTTGGTTAGAGTTTTCAGTTTTTCTTTGCAGGGAGCGAATTTCTTTTTCTAGTTCATTGACCATTTCTCGCAGAGAAAAATACTCTCTTTCTTTTTCTTGCAGTTCTTTTTCAAAAAAAACTTTTGTTTCATACATTTTAACAAGGTGTTCTTCGTTTATTTCCAAAGTATTGGTAGCAATTTCAATATCCTCGTGGTTTTTGGCAATTTCTTCTTGATAATTTTCGATTCTTTTCGTGTTTGCGTTTATATTTTTTTGTCTATACTGCATCTCTTGTTCTGTGGATTCTATTTTATTTTGCTGTTGCAGGGTGAGGATTTTTTGATTTTGTGCTTCTTCGTTTGCTTTATTGACTTGTTTTTTTATTTCTGCCAAGCTGTCATTCTCTGCCTGCAATATGTCCTCTTGTTCTTGTGAAATGGTTTCCAAATCTTTATGTAATAGAATCAGAGCGGTTATTTCCTCTTGGTATTTTTGTTTTTTAAGGGATAATTCTTTTTGCTTGGTTTCGTTTTGCAATATATTTTGTGTCCATTGGTCTTTTTTAAGGGAGAGAGTGAGTTCGTCAGAAGTTATTTTCTGCAAATTTTTTTCATTTTGAATAATTTCTTCTCTGCGAGAGAGTTTTTTAAGTGTCTCTAGGGCTTCTTTTTTGGGAAAAGATTGGGTTTCTATTTCCTGAATTTTTTGCTGTAATGTGAGGATCTCTTGTTCTAAGTTCTCAATATCTTGCCTTTTTCCTATTGTATTTCCATCAAAAATTCCAATAGATCCTCCATACATTATATGGTTATATTTTATATATTTTCCGTCTTGAGTAATGAAGTTATAGTTTTCATTTTTTGGGGGAGCAGGGGTAATATACACGTTTGCAAACAGGAGTTCTATGAGTTTTTGGTATTTTTTTTTGTATTGAATAATGGATAGCAGATGGATAGCATTGGGAATATGCTGTGGAGGATCGGCAGTAGTATTTTGGATGTTTTGTAAAATAAAAAAATATGCTTTTCCCTGGGAGGAATCGGCTAATAGTTGAATGCACTCTTTGGCTTCTGTTATATCATCTACGATTAAATAATGAGTATATGGTTCAATAAAACTTTCCAAAGCTGGTTTATACAAATCGGGGCAGGTAATGATGTCTGCAACAAAGGGTGGTATTTGTTTTCGGGGATATTTTTTTTTGAGGAATTTAATGGACTGGGAGCCGCTTCCCATATTTTCCAAAAATGACTTGGTGAGCATCGTTTCATTTTGAAGGAGTTCTCTCTTGCGTTTCAGAGTGTCTATTTCTTTAGAAAAGTTGTTTATTTCATCGGTCAGTTTTTCTATTTGTTCATCTCTCTCAGTTTCTTCTTTTTTGAGTGTTTGTATGGTGTTTATATACAATTCTTTTTGTTTGGAAGCATGCTGCACATCGTCTTGGAGTGTGTGAATAAGTTCTTTTTTTGTGTGTGTTTCGAAAATGGTTGCTTCCATTTCGGTTTGTATTCCTGTTATTTGTGATTGTTTTACTTCTATTTCTTTTTGGAGTTCGTATAGTTTTTGAGTATTTCTTTTTGCTTGGGTATTTTTTTCGTGGATTTTATTTTGCAGGGTATCTTGTTTTTTTTTGAGGGCTTCCAATTCTTCTATTTTTGTTTCTAACAAAAGTGTTTGTTCTGCTAAAAGTTTTTGATAGGTATTTTTTTCTTTGGTAAGATTTTCTAAAGCGAGGGTATCATTTTCTATGATATGGGTATCTGCTTGGATTTGTTTTTGTAGAATTTCATTTTTTTGTTTGAGATACTGTATTTTTTCGTTTTTGATTTTTTTTTCACTTTCATATTGTCGTATAGTGTTGCCATATTCGTTGAGTTGTTTTTGTTTTTCATTCAAAGTTTTTTCGTGGAGGATAGTTTCATTTTGGTTTTTTTCCAAATATGCTTCTTTTTCTAGATGCTGCTTTTGGAGGGAAACACGAAGGTCTTCTTCTTTCTGTTTTTTTTGTGATAGTTCTACGAAAACAATTTGGTATGAGGTGATTTTTTTTTTAGTAAACAGGATACTGTAGTTTTTATATTCTTCTTTGAGTTGGAGAAAAACCTGTACTTCTTGGGCTTGTTTTTCTACGTTTTTGAGATTTTTTTCTACTTCAAAAATAATATCATTTACCCGAGCAATATCTAATTCGGAGTCGGATAGTTTTTTGAGAGATTCTTTTTTACGGAGCTTATATTTAGAGATTCCTGCGGCTTCTTCAAAGAGTCCCCTTCGGGAGTTGTTTTTATCATTCAAAAGGTCATCTACCATCTTGAGTTCTATGATAGCGTAGCTATTAGAGGCAATGCCTGTGTCTAAAAAAAGATTGGTAATATCTTTTAATCTGCAAGGTATTCCATTTAGTTCGTATTCGCTTTCTCCGGTTCTATAGTATTTTCGGGTAATAGTCACTTGAGAATATTCTGGGGAGAGGATATTTTTTGTATTCTCAAAAGTAAGAGAGACCTCGGCGAGGTTCGTGGGCTTTCGGTTTTTTGTTCCGTTGAAAATTACGTTTTCCATCTTATCAGAGCGAAGGGAACTCGTTTTTTGTTCTCCAAGAACCCACCTTATAGCATCTACAATATTGGATTTGCCGCTTCCATTAGGACCTACTACTCCGGTGACTCCCTTATCAAACTCGATAATTACTTTATCGCCAAAACTTTTAAATCCTTTTATCTGTAACCTTGAAAGTTGCATTCTTTTTTTTGTGATTTGAGTATGTGTTTTTTAGATGGGCTACGCCCATCTTTGTTGTATGTTGCTTCTTTGTGGTTGAATAATTTTGCTAAGTACTTATAGTAATTCGTCTTCTAAGCTTGCAGATATGATGGGGAACCTTCCCCATCCTTTTGGGTCAATACTAAAAGTATCCAAGTGAAAAGCGGGAGCAATTCTTTCTCGTTTCCATTGGCTTTTGCTCCAAAGAGAATAGAATTTTTTCACATACCCTTTCAGAGCCTTTTCTTCTATTCCCGTATCTTGAGAAAGTAATGTTTGCAATACTTCTTGGGGAGATAATTTTTCTTTTATGGCAAGTATTTCTATTTGTAAGAGAATATTGTATGGCATAAGGTCATTTTCATCTGTCTGTTTGGTTTCAATAGGGCGCAGTTCTGCTGTGGGTTTCAGGGCATTTACGTACAGAAGCTGAGAGTAGCCAAGATTTTTTTCTGCCCATAGAAGCCATTGTTTTATAAAATGTTTACTGACACCTGCCAGGGGAGCGAGTCCTCCGCTTGTGTCCCCGTCCATAGTCGCATAGCCGACATCTCCTTCGCTCCTATTAGATGTAGTTAAAAGAACATAATTATGAATATTCGCAAGGAGCCAAACTAAGGGAGATCGTATTCTTGCTTGGATATTTTGGAGAGTAGTATCGTCTTTTTCCCAAGTAAAATTATAATGGAGAGCCGATTGAACGGTATGAAGAGATTGCTCTATGAGAGAATCTATTTCCCAAGAAAGAAACGTGCAATGTATCTCTTTTGCTACATTGTGAGCAGAAAGAAATGTTGTATCAGAGTTATTTTCAGTAGATTGGTAAACAGTAATAAGTATTTGTTTCATTATATCGGATTCTTTGAGAAGCAGAGGGATCCCTATGTTTTTACAAAAAGAATATATTCCAATTTGCTGGACAGACCGTTTGACCATCTCTCTGACTAAAAGAGCACAAGTTACGGAATCCGCCCCTCCGCTTAAGGAAAGTGTAAAGCCCTTAGATTTTGTTTTTCTCATGAAATCATATAGCCCCAAACTACAAGCAGCTACAAATTCTTCGTTCTCCGAAATATATTCTTGAGAAAGAGAAGTATTATAATCTATTTTATTGAGTTCCACATCAGCGGTAATAATTGTATATTCTGTAAATAAAAAACGTTCATTTCTTTCTAATATATTCCCCCTGTGAGCAATAATAATATCCCCATCATAGATTATTTTACCAGCCTCATTTCCTAACAAATTGCAATATATATAGAGGGTATTAAAAGTTTTAGAGCTTTCTTGTACAAGTTTTTCACGTTCTTTATATTTTTGGAAAGCAAAATGGCTCGCACTGGCATTGAGAATAATATCTACGCCTTGCTGAACATATCTACAAGCGGGTCGTATTTGGCTCCATGCATCTTCACAAATCTCTACTGCAATAGATATATTGTTCAGTTCAAAAATAATCTCTCCTATGGGATATGTCTCATTCTTCATCTGTATTTCGGTTCTAAACTCGGGTTTCCATTGGGAAAACCACCGCTGTTCGTAATGTACCCCATAGTTTGGAAGGGTTTGTTTGACATAAAAACCCATGATTTGTGTATCAGAAATGAAAGCAGTGGTATTATATATTTTATTTTCAAAAAAGAGAGGAAGCCCTATTAACACAGCAATATCACTACATTCTTCTTTGATTTCCAAAAGAATATCTAATGCTCTTTGTACAACCCAACGGTGAAGAAAATAATCTTCACAGCCGTACCCCGTGATACAGAGTTCGGGAAAACAGAGAAGCTCTACCTTTTTCTCTTTTGCTTCTTTTATAGAATGGATAATATTTTGTTTATTTTCTGTCCAGCGAAGTGGCGTTTGATTGAGGGTAACCCCTCCTACTTTTATAGTTTTTTGGATAGTGGTTTTTAAAAACATGTTTTTTCATTGAGAGTGCAGTATTATGAAACGGGATTGAGAAATGCAAAACGGTAATATATAAAATATAATTATAAATTATGAATTATGAATGTATTCTTCGTGTCTTTTGTGTAATTTTATAAATAAACTATCTCACAAGTTCCACAAAAAAACACCACATCTGCCCATCGTAGAAGATCGAATCCAAATCAAAAGATGGCATTTCGGTGCTATGCAGCTTTTAATTTGTATGTTGTAGCACTTTTCTACAAAGATTATAGGGATACCTCCTTAAAAAGCAACGTAGTTGGGACATATTTGGTAGAATCCTTTTTTTGAACTGCCCCAGCTCCTCCTTTGGAGCGCCAAGAGTGGTAAAAAAACAAAACAACATACAAATTAAAAGCTGCATAGCATCGAAATATTTGTAGAACACAAATCAAATAACTTAAATCCCCGATCTGATAACCATAATCTCCGATTCATTACATTGAGTCTTTGATTAAAATATAGACAAAATTGGGGAATGGGAATTAAATACAGATGGAAATGCAAGATTCCATAGTATTTTTTAATCCATTTTTAAAAAGGGGACATAATTTGGCAAATAGTGTTTTTTTTACTTATTGGATTATACAATAACAAAGCCCACGTTTGAAAGCGTGGGCTTTGTTTATCGGAGTAGTTTCTAACCATTTTTCATTTATAATTCATCATGAAACTATTTTCTTGGGTGGTATTTATTGACTATTTCCCGCAGATATTCTTTGTCTATATGCGTATAGATTTCAGTGGTAGTGATGGATTCGTGTCCTAACATTTCTTGTACGGCTCTTAAATCCGCACCTCCTTCTATGAGATGTGTAGCAAAGCTATGGCGAAAGGTATGGGGACTTATAGTTTTATGAGGAGAATTTTTTTTTGCTAATTCTTTAATAATGAGGAAGATCATCACTCTTGTCAGTTTTCCTCCTCGTCTGTTCAAAAAAAGATATTGCTGATATTTTTTTTGAATAGGGATATGGATTCTCACGTGTTCTTTGTAGATTTGGATATATTTTTTTGCATCAGAACCTAATGGGACTAATCGTTCTTTATTTCCTTTCCCTACAACTCTTAAAAAATCAATTTCCATATCCACATTTTGTAAGGTCAAAGATACTAATTCGGTGACCCGTAATCCGGAGGCATAGAGAACTTCTATCATGGCTCTGTTTCTCATACCTTCTTTTGTAGAGAGGTCTATGGATTCGAGTATCTGTGTAATTTCGTTATAAGAAAGGGTATCGGGGAGTTTTCTTGGTACTTTGGGAGATTCTATCAGTTCTAGTGGATTTTTTTTTATATCTTTTTCTTCTAAGAGGTATCCAAAGAATGATTTTAATCCGGAAAGGATGCGGGCTTGGGTTGCCTCTGATATGTGTAGTTCATCGTTCAGGTGTTCTAATAAATTATAGATATGTATATCTTCCACTTCGGATATTTGCAAAAAACATTGTTTATATTCTAAAAATTGCATCAATGTCCGTATATCGTGTGTGTATGCTTCTATGGAGTTGAGAGCAAAATATCTATGGAATTGGATATATATTGTATATTTTTGAATAAAGGGGTTCCATTGTTCTATCAAGGTCATATACTTATTTCTTATTTTTTTTTGGGTGGTTTATAAAGGGGATTTGTGTAGATAAGTTTTCCTTTTTGGTTCCATTCTTGGGTAATATAAGAGGAGTATTCTTTGTCAAATGGGTCTTTTGGGTATTGGATTTCTCTTTTTTTTTTTTTATTGTCATAGTATTCTGTCCAAATTCCTACTCTCTTATTAAAGAGATATTCGCCTTCGGCTGCGAGTTCTCCATTTTCGTGAAAAGCGTAGTATCTGCCGTTTTTTTCGTCATTTTCTATAGGGAGTATCTCTTTGATTTTTGTTTTTTCTACGTCATAATAGCTCATTTTTGTTTCTGAGAACAATCCTTTATAATATTTTTTTTTACTGATGAGTATATTTTTAGTATTAAACTGCATCCATCTTCCGTGTTTCATTCCTTTATAAAAAAATCCCTCTTCTACCACTTGTTCTCCTATGGTTTTTTTATAAGGACCGTGTAAGAGTTTTCCTCTTTTTTTATGAACATTTCGGGATATTATTATTTTTCTTTTTCCCTTATGAAACCAATAAATATTACGTATATATGGTTGGGGTTCTTGGTATTTTTTTATGTAGTAGAAGAGTTCTACGGTTACGGTTTTCACTCCATTTTTTCGGACTCTTGATATGGTATATCCTTTTTTTGTTTTTATTCCCCAAAAAATTCTTTTTTTCTTTTTTTTTTCTTCTAGGGGGATAACTTTGGTAGAATCTTCTGTTTTTAGTTCTATTTTCAGTGGTGATTCGTACTTTGGTTCGAAAGAAAATTCTTCTTCGTTTTCTGTTTTTTTTTCTTGTGCGGATACATTATTTATAATTCCACACAAAATTACTATGCCCCATACCAAAGCAACAGTGTTTTTGCTCATATATTCTATTTAATGTGCTTCTAACCAGTTATTTCCTATACCCATACTTACTTCTATTGGTACGCCAATATCTATTGCGTTCTGCATCATAGCAGGGATTTGTATTTTGAGCATTTCTAGTTCATCTGTATGGGCGTCGAATACTAATTCATCGTGAACCTGTAGTATCATTTTTGTTTGTAGTTTTTCTTTTTGGAGCCATTGGTGTATGGTTATCATTGCTTTTTTTATAAGGTCTGCGGCACTTCCTTGTATGGGAGTGTTGATGGCATTTCTCTCTGCAAATCCTCTTTGTGTGAGGTTACGTGAGTTTATATCTCTCAGAAATCTTTTTCTTCCTAAAATAGTAGTTACGTATTCGGTTTCCCTTGCTTTGTTGATAGATTCGTCCATGTATTTTTTTACTCCTGGGAATTCTCGAAAATAAGAATCTATAATTTCTTTGGCTTCGGTTCGGGATATGTTGAGGTTTTCGGATAATCCAAATGCGGATATTCCGTAGATGATACCGAAGTTTGCGGACTTGGCAATTCTTCTTTTTTGGTTATCTACTTTTTCTATCGGTATATGAAATATTTTAGATGCGGTGGTGGTATGAATATCTCTTCCGTTTTTAAATGCTTCTATCATACTTTCGTCTTTGGCAAAAGCTGCTATTATGCGGAGTTCTATCTGTGAATAATCGGCTGAGAGGATTTTGTAATTTTCATCACGGGGAATAAATGCTTTGCGAATTTCTTTTCCTTTATCTGTCCGAATGGGTATGTTTTGAAGATTAGGATTATTAGAACTCAATCTGCCTGTTGCGGCTATTGTCTGCCTATAATCTGTATGAACTCTTCCATCTCTGTTGCTCACCATAGTGGGAAGGGCATCTACGTAAGTAGATTTGAGTTTTTGATATTCTCTGTATTCTAAAATTTTATGGATGATAATATGCTTATGGGCGAGTTTAGAAATAATTTCTTCTCCTGTGGCATATTGTCCTGTTTTTGTTTTTTTAGGAACGTCGCCTATTTTGAGTTTATCAAAAAGAATTTTTCCTAATTGCTGGGGTGAGGAGATATTAAATCTTTCTCCTGCGATGGTGTATATCTCTTGCTCTACTATTTGTGATTCTTTTGCGATATCTAATGACATTTGGTTTAAAAAGTCCGTATCTATTTTGACACCTGTAAATTCCATTTCTGCTAATACTTCCATAAGTGGTATCTCGGTTTCTTCTAAGAGTTTTTTTATTTCGTGGAATGAGGGTTCTTTTTCTATTTTTTCTTTGAGTTGAAAGGTTACATCGGCGTCTTCTGCGGCGTATTCTTTTATTGCTTCTTTGTTTACATCACGCATATTTCCTTGATTGAGTCCTTTTTTTCCGATGAGGGTCTCTATGGATATGGGGGAATAGTTTAAATAATGTTCTGCTAAAGCATCCATATTATGTTTTGTATCGGGAGATAAAAGATAATGAGCAATCATCGTATCAAAAAGTTTTCCTTTTATTTCTATTCCGTATTTTTTTAGAACAATCATATCGTATTTTATGTTTTGTCCTATTTTAGCAATACGTTCATTCGCAAATATACTATAAAATTGCTGCACTGTTTTCAATGCTTCTGTTTGATTGGCAGAGATAGGAATGTAGTATGCTTCGGTAGGGTACCAACAAAATGATATTCCTACTAAGTCTGCTTCAAAAGCATCTGCACTGGTAGTTTCTGTATCAAAGCAAAACTCTGTTTGTATTTGGAGAAAAGAAAGAAGAGATTGTATTTCTTCATCGGTTTGAATAAGATGATAGTCATGTACCACAGAAGATGCGTTTTTTTTGGGTTCTGTTTCTGTAGAAGAGGATTCCGATTCCTGAGGAATAGTTTGTATTTCTCTTTCAAATAATTGAGGTACTTCTTTACTTATTTTGGGTTCTTCTCCAAAGAGGCGTTTGGAAAGGGTCCTAAACTCTAATTCTGTAAAAAGTTTTTTGATTTCTGCTTTATCGCCACCTGTATAGAAAGCATTTTTTATATCAAACTCTAAGGGGACTTCTAAAAAAATAGTAGCCAATTCTTTAGAAAGTTTTCCCTGCTCTGCATAATTGGCAATATTTTCTCCCAGTTTTCCTTTTATACTCGGTGCATTGGCGATAATATTTTCTAAACTCATGTATTCTTTCAAGAGTTTTACTGCGGTTTTCTCGCCTATACTGGGTATGCCGGGTATATTATCCACATTATCTCCTTGTAATCCCAATATATCTCGCACTTGGTCTGTAGTATCTATTTCAAATTTTTTCAAAACCTCTGCCACTCCCAATATATCAAATCCCGTACCGAAGGAAGCCGGTCTATATAAAAAGATATGCTCTTCTACTAATTGTGCGTAATCTTTATCAGATGTTACCATAAAGACATCAAACCCATCTTTTGACATTTTTTTTGCAAAAGTTCCGATGATATCATCTGCTTCGTAGCCATCTAATTTCAGAATCGGTATCTCAAATGCTTTCAATATCTTTTCTATCCAAGGAATGGCTGTAGTAATATCTTCGGGTTGACTTTGTCTTTGTGCTTTATATTCTTTATATTGTATATGCCGAAATGTGGGAGCATGGGTATCAAAAGCAACGCATATATGGCTTGGTTTTTCTTTATTGATAATTTCCAATAATGTATTTGTAAATCCTAATATAGCTCCTGTATTCATTCCTTTTGAGGTGATGCGAGGGCTTTTACTAAATGCAAAATGTCCTCTATAAATAAGAGCCATTGCATCCAACATAAATACTTTTTTTTCAGAGGGGTTCATTTTTTTATAGTTTTTTATTAATAATGAGTAAGATGGGATCTAAAAATTGAATTTTTGAGGGGTTCTAAAAATTCAAATCCTAAAAACTGTATCATTTTTTTTGAAGAGACCAATTTTTAGAACCCCTCTTTAGATTTGATTATATATTTTTTCAGGTACTTTACAGGTCTTAATTTTTCTTTTCCTCTTCTTAATCCTGGTATCCCCAAATCTTGTTGTATGTTCAAAAATTTTAAGTTCATACGGGTTAAAAAATCCCTTGATAAGAGCCAGTATATGGTTTCATATATCCCTATTCCTTCATTTATTTTTACATTTGCTTTTGAAAAATGGAGCATTGCGTATTCATTATTAATGAGTTCTATTGCTTTAAATCCAATTATTTTAGTCCCTTTTTTAAGAACAAATAAACGAAGGTTATTATACTTTAGGTCAAAATATCTTTTTAAGGCATCTGTCTCTGATTGAAAATCGGGGAGGACAAGTTTCTTTTCTGCTGCCCATAGATAGAAAAGATTTATCAGTTCTATCTTTGGTATATGTGTTGATTCTACATCGTAAAACTTATAATCTACAACATTTTTTTGAAATTTTATGAGGTTTCTTTTAGACATCTCATTACTTTTCCAATTAGGTAAGTCCATTAAATTTTCAATATCTAATATATAGTCATATTGGTCTCTGTCTTCTATTATTTCCCATTTATCGGAATTGAGACATCTGGCAATTTCCTCAGGTATCAGACGAAGTTCATTGAGATGGTAGTGTTCTTGTGAATATACCAATAAAATTTCAGCCGTCTCATCTATTTTTGTTTCTCCTATGAAAGCAAGAAAAGATTGGCTGTGTGTTTCATAATCAGTAAACTTGATGACTAAATTATTATTAAGTACAGAGAAGAGAGCATCCGCATCTGTAGGTTCTTCTTTGCCAAACCAATTCCAAATACTTATAAAATTAATATCTGAGTAACAAGGAATTTTTTTTGTGAAAGATTCTATTTCTGCTTTATCTGAAAGTTCTATGTGTTTAAATTGAGGAAATGATGGTATCATTTTTTATGCTAAGTATTATGAGTATAATTATGAAAATATTTTTTCATTCTTTGAAAGGCAATATACAAAATTAATAGAAACAAACAAAATATTTTTGTTTTGTGAGAGGAATTATCTACACTTCTATAACTATTGTAGATGCTCCTCCGCCTCCATTACAAATACTCGCTACTCCTATTTTTCCTTTTTTTTGTTTTAGAACATTTATCAGGGTCACCAAAATTCTGGCTCCCGATGCTCCTAATGGATGTCCTAATGCAACTGCTCCTCCAAAAACATTTACTTTTTCTGTGGGGATTTGTAATAATTGCATATTTGCGAGGGCTACTACAGCAAATGCTTCGTTTATCTCAAAATAATCTACATCAGAAATATTTATTTTTGCTTTGTGAAGAGCTTTTTGAATGGACAGAGCAGGGGTAGTAGTGAACCAAAGTGGGTCTTGTTCTGCATCAGCAAAAGATACAATAGTCGCTTCGGGATTCAAATGTAAGGATTTTGCATGGGATTCTGTCATTAAAACCAAAGCCGCCGCCCCATCGCTCATAGTAGAAGAATTTGCCGCTGTTACAGTGCCATTTGCATCAAAAACCGGAGAAAGTTTTGGTATTTTTTCAAAGACCACATTCTTATATTCTTCGTCTTCTGCAAATTCTACCACTCCT
Source organism: Chitinophagaceae bacterium (assembly GCA_030053935.1). Taxonomy (NCBI): domain Bacteria; kingdom Pseudomonadati; phylum Bacteroidota; class Chitinophagia; order Chitinophagales; family Chitinophagaceae; species Chitinophagaceae bacterium. The sequence continues at coordinate 6,168 of JASGCU010000037.1, read as the reverse complement.
TGCTTACTTTTTGTTTGAATCGGAATAATTTCCGCTTTGAAAAGTCCCGATTCTGTAGCCGCTAAAGATCTTTTATAAGATTGAACAGCATACTCATCTTGGGATTCTCTCCCTATCTTCATCTCTCGGGCAGTATTTTCAGCACAATTTCCCATCGGAAAGCCATTATAAACCTCCCATAGACCATCATAGAGCAGTCCATCTATCAATTGTCCGTGTCCATATTTATATCCAAATCGGGATTTAGGTACATAATAAGGCACATTGCTCATACTTTCCATTCCTCCGGCAACTATTACTTTTGCTTCTTGCAATAAAAGAGATTGTGCAGAGAGCATAATCGCTTTCATACCTGAAGCACATACTTTATTGATGGTAGTAGTTATCGTTTTTTTTGATAATCCTGCTCCTAATGCTGCCTGTCTTGCAGGAGCTTGCCCTAAATACGCTGATAGCACATTTCCCATATATACTTCGTCTACTTCGTCGGCATCTATTTTTGCTTTTTCCAAAGCTCCCTTTATTGCAAATGCTCCTAACTCTGTTGCCCTATACGGTGCTAATTTCCCTCCAAAACTTCCCATCGCGGTTCTTACGGCTGATACTATTACTACTCGTTCTTTATTCATAGATGTTATGTGTTTGTTTGTTATTATTTTACGGTCATTGTGTTTTCTTTCCATATTTTTTCAATTGATAAAATATAAAAATAAAATGATCTTTTCTAATTTTAAAAAAAATTCTAATAGTTCATTTTGTGAAAACAATAAGATTACCATAGAGTGTATCCGAAAAGTTCTTGTTACACACATTGAATTTTAAAAATATGGAATAATTTTGGAAGTAATGTATCTCGGATGAAAAACTATCCATACCCCGTTGAGTGTTTTTGAGAACAAATAAAATCTTTTCGCATTTTAGGGGGTGAAAGGAGATGGTAGTAAATTATAAAGAAGTATGGAGTGATAGGATATGATTATAAAAATCTTCATACATACGGACTATTTTTTGCACTCCAAATGTTGTAGATTGGATATACGCATTTTTTTTGAAGGAGTGTGTATTTTCTTTTTGGAGGATGAAAAGAGCGTTCTTTATCATATCTTCGGTGTCTCCAATATTACTCATGAATCCTGTTTTACCGTGAATATTTACTTCTGGGAGGCCATCTGCGTTAGAAGATATAACAGGGACTTCGCAAGCCATTGCCTCGAGAGCAGCAAGCCCAAAGCTTTCTTTTTCTGAGGGGATTAAGAACAAATCTGCTATAGAGAGTATCTCTTCCACTGTATCTACTTTCCCTAAAAATTTGGTATCGTTACATATATTGCTTTCACGAGCTATTTTTTCTGCTTTTGCTCTTTCAGGTCCATCCCCTATGAGTATCAGTTTTGCGTGAATAGATTTTCGGACTCCTATAAATACTTTTAGTACGTCTTCTATTCGTTTTACTTCTCTAAAATTAGAGGTATGCACTAATAGATATTCATTATTGGGGCATATAGTATGTTTGAGTTGTGGTTTTTCTATTCTCTTAAACCTTTTATGGTCTACAAAATTAGGAATAACCAAAATATCTTTTTGTATGGGAAAATGTTTATAGGTATCTTTTTTGAGAGATTGAGAAACAGCGGTTATTCCGTCAGAATTATTGATAGAAAAGGTAACAACGGGTTCGTAAGAAGGGTCTTTTCCCACCAATGTAATATCTGTTCCGTGAAGAGTGGTTATGAAAGGGATATGTATATTTTTTGTTTTCAGGATTTGTTTTGCTGTATAAGCGGCGGAAGCGTGGGGAATAGCGTAATGGACATGGAGAATATCCAATTTTTCAAAGAGGACAACGGATACTATTTTACTTGCTAAAGCTAATTCGTAAGGTGGGTATTGAAAGAGTGGATATGATAAAAACTCTACTTCGTGATAAAAGATATTTTCATGAAAAACATCAAGGCGAGCAGGTTGGGAATAGGTTATAAAATGGACTTTGTGACCTAAGTGTGCTAATGCTTTTCCCAATTCTGTTGCCACTACTCCGCTTCCTCCAAAAGTTGGGTAACAAATAATTCCGATGTTCATATATTTATTTTGATTATTGGGCAAAATAGCACACTGGTTTAACTGATTTATAATACTTTTTATCAGTATCATTAGTTGAACCAGTGTGCTATTGTATAGCTAAGATAAAAGCATTAAAAACCGATTGCGGTGTCGTCTCCTCTTGGGTCTGCTCCTCCTTCTAACTTTCCATTGGGAAGTACAAGTATAGCATCTACTCTTCCTATTTTATCTCGTTCTTTCAGGGTGTGCCCCATTTGTATGAGTTTGTCTGTTACTTCTTTTGGGAGAGTATTTTCTTCTACAAAGAGAAGGTCGGGTATCCACTGATGGTGAAAGCGTGCCGCAGTTACTGCTTCTTGCATTCCCATGTTATGTTCTAATACATTGAGAATAGTTTGAAAAACAGAAGTAATAATAGTAGCACCTCCAGGTGTTCCTACTACCATAAGGAGTTTGTTTTCTTGTTCTACAAAAGTTGGAGTCATAGAGCTGAGCATGGTTTTATAGGGTTGTATAGCATTTGCTTCTCCCCCAACAAGTCCGTAGATATTAGCAAAGCCCGGCTTCACACTAAAGTCATCCATTTCATTATTGAGTAAAAAACCGCTTCCTGCAACAAATACATGGCTTCCATACCCACCATTAAGCGTGGTAGTGACAGAAACAGCATTTCCTTCTGCATCTATTATAGAATAATGGGTAGTTTCTTCGGATTCTACTATATAATAAGGGTTTCCTTCTATTATTTTTTGAGAAGAAGAGGCGCTATCGGGATTAAAACTACTCATTCTTTGGTTATTATAGAGAGAATCTTGAAGTCCTTTGAGAGGAATTTTTACAAAATCGGGGTCTCCGAGGAACTTTGCTCTATCTGCGTAAACTCTCCTTTCCGCTTCTGCTATAAGATGTATAGAAGCAGGGGTATGCCATCCTAGATCTTTCAGAGAATACGGTTCTACCATTTTGAGAAGTTGTATAAGTGCAATTCCTCCACTGGAGGGGGGAGCCATAGAGGTTATCGTATATCCTTTATAGGAAGTAGAGAGAGGGGTTCGCCATATAGATTTGTAGTTTTTTAGATCTTCTACGGTCATAATTCCTTTCCCTCTGTTCATTTCTTTTACTATATTTTCTGCTGTTTTTCCTTCATAAAATCCACTTCTTCCTTGGTCACGGATAAGGGTAAGGGTTTCGGCTAAATCAGTATAAAAGATAGTATCACCTTCTTTCCACATATCATCTTTTAGAACATTAGTAGGTAGGACGGTATTGTATTGTATAAATTTATCTCTGTGATTGTTCAGGGAATGGGCTTCTTTCTTGGTAAGGACAAATCCATTTTTGGCTAAATCTATAGAAGGTTGTACTAAATCTTTCCATGCAATAGTTCCATATTGTTTATGTGCGGTAATGAAACCATCTACCGTGCCAGGTATTCCTGCGGCAAGGTGCCCATAAACACTGAGATTTTCTATTACATTTCCTACTTCATCTAAAAACATTTCTTTATGAGATTCCATAGGTGCGCGTTCCCTATAATCTATAGAGAATTTTTCTCCGTTCGCTTGGCGTATAAGCATAAACCCACCACCGCCAATATTCCCAGCAGCGGGGTATACTACTGCCAAAGCAAACCCTACTGCAATAGCTGCATCCACAGCATTTCCTCCTTTTTTCAAAATATCTACTCCTATTTGAGAAGCAAGAGGGTGTGCCGACACGACCATCGCTTTTTCAGCAATGAAACCACGGACTACTGCTGTTTGGTCTTCTGCTTTTTTACCACAACTAAATGCTACGGTCAATGCTATAGCAAAAAATATATACTGTTTTGTTTTCATGTATTTTGTATTGTTATTAAAAAAATATATGTAATTATTTGATGTATCTTAAAAAAACATTATACTCAAAAAAAAGTAAATATTCACTAATCTGTTTTTATATCATTTTTTTTATTAACTCACCTTACACAAAAAATATCTTCGAAAAGTTTATTTTAATATTTTAATGATTGGTAACTTTTTTATGCTATTTTTTGGGGTTTTTTAATTTCATTCAATGCTCATAATGATGCAATTCAAATGAATGTACAGTTTATTCGTATTTAAATTGTAAGGGTATGAAATTTTATGGTATTTTTGCGTAAGGTGAGTGATTAATATCTTTTGCCTTGCTCTACATCGAAACAAAAACATTTTGATTTATGGACAATTGAAAAAAATAAAAATTATGAATCTTACAGAATAAGAAAAAGAATTTATTATAAATGGCTCACCTTAGGCAAACATTATCTTCAAAAAGTTTATTGTAACATTTTTAAAGGATAAAAGAATGAGATTTTATTATATTTTTGCGTAAGGTGATGAGGTATAGTAGCTTTTTTAGAAATTATATAAGCCGTTTATTATATTAAAGCTTCGTCGATTTGGTATTTGTATAATATCATTTTCTTTCATTGTTTCTGATTCGTTTATAACTCATAGATAAAAAATATGTCTTCTCTCAAAACATACCTTTCTTCTACATACATAGTATTTTGTTTTTCAACAGACATGCACGCACAACTCTTTGATAATCCCAAAAATACCGCTATAGTAAAAAAAGGGATAGATTATATCTATAATTATCAATTTGACTCGGGGAGGTTTTATAGAAAAAAAATCTCCTTTTCTCTCCCAAACCATCCGGTTCTTCATCTTATGGACGCAATGCTTATCCAATGGGAAGAAATGCCTTTGAAAGATGCCGTATCTCATAATTCTTACAAAGCATTTTTACAGAATGTGGAAAAAGTAGTAGAAACTGCTCATATTCTAAAACAAAACAAACTCTTTAGAGAAGAAGCATTATTTTTTGAACTCGTAGGACGTGGACTTTTGGGAGAATACTTTTCCGAAGAAGGAAGTTATATAAAAGCGGCCTCAGAAGCAAAAGCCATCTATAACATTTTGGAAGAAGGGAATACATTGGTAAACAAAAACCCTGAATTTCTTTTTATGATAGGAGTGTATAATTATTTTCGTGTCAAGTATGAACAGCTGCATCCTTTGGTAAAGCCCCTTATATGGTTTCTACGAGAGGGAAATATACAATTAGGACTTGCTCAAATAGAGAGAGCAACAAAAGAAACTTTTTTTATAAAAGTAGAAGCTACTATGTATATATCTTTTATCAATATACGATTTGAAAAAAGACCAGACGTTGCTATTGCTTATCTTACAAAACTTACAAACGAATATCCTCATAACCCATTTTTCAAAATCAAGTTAGTGGAAGCAATGGTAAATAATGGATTATATGCAGAATCTCTTCCGATTATACACCAACTGATGCTCCATGCCAATCCGTATTATACATTTTCGGCACAGGTATATGCTTCTGTTATAATAGAAAAAAAAGAAAAAAAATACGATATCGCACTAGCATCCTATCTTAAGGCAATAGAAATGGGACATATAATACAACCCAAAGGACAACATTATCTCAGCGTTGCATATTTGGGAGGAGCAAGAATATATATCATAAAAGGAGAAAAACAAAAAGCAATCAAAATGCTCTCCCAAGCAAAAAAATATGCAAGGTACGAAAGCACAGAACAAGAAGCCTCTCTGTTATTAAAAAAAATATAAAAAGAAAACGCTCTGAATAGAATTTAGACTGGTAAAATGCGTTGTTCATAAGTTCTCAAATCTGGTTGCAAAAGAATCCAAATAGTTTTTTCTAAAGCTCCCTCCTCGCTTCCTGTATTGTATATTCACTCAAAAGATGGTGTCCGGGAAGTTCTTTTTACACAAATATTTAATTTTAAACCTATTGATAGTTTTCACATTCGGTATTTTTGTAAAGGAGATCTTGCATTCTGAATTCAAAACTACAATTTATTTTCTGTTTTAATCGTAAGCACAAAATCTATAGTTACATCAAAATCTTCAGCGATTTCTTCTATAGTGAGCTTTCCTCTTTTGAGAGCTTTTATGATTCCTTCTATTTTTTCTTCTATTTTTCCTTTTTGAATTCCAATTGTTTCTCCTTTTTGAATTCCAATTGCTTCTCCTTCTAATTTGCCTTCGGCTCTTGCTCGGTCTTCATCCGCTTGCTTTTTTATTC
>JASGCU010000036.1 GCA_030053935.1 Chitinophagaceae bacterium | reverse complement strand
CCCCAATCCACAATAAACAAACAGACAATGAAATTAACAACACTTGCATTTTTTTGCATTCTGACCATACTGACTTCTTGCAATGGACAGACAACAGGAAGTAAAACAAATTCTGATATTTTGGAAGAGCAGGTTACAATGGGTGATACTGTAACTAAACTTGGCGACCGTTTATGGTATGTGTTTCAAGATAGAAAAAACAACTATTGGTTTGGTAGTGATGGTAAAGGTGTATATCGTTTTGACGGAAAAATAATTATCAATTTTACTACAAAAGACGGACTTTGCAACAATAGGATTAGGCAAATTCAAGAAGATGAATTTGGAAATATTTATTTTTCAACTCTTGAAGGTATCAATAAATTTGACGGAAAGAAATTCACAACTTTGCAACCCATAAAAAGTAAAGAATGGAAGTTGGAACCAAATGATTTGTGGTTTCATATATTGGGGAAAAGTAATGAAAACGGACCATATCGCTATGACGGAACAAATCTTTTTCAATTAGAATTTCCAAAACACTATATGCACGAAGAAATGGCTAAAAGAACGAAAAATACAATTTTTAGTCCATACGAAGTCTATTGCATTTATAAAGACCGTAAAGGTGCAATGTGGTTTGGCACTTCCGTTTTGGGTGTTTGTCGTTTTGACGGAAAATCTGTAAAATGGATGTACGAACACGATTTGACAATTGTTCCAGAAGGTGGAAGTTTTGGTATTCGTTCAATTTTTGAAGATAAACAAGGTAGTTTTTGGTTTTGTAATACTTGGCATAGGTATATTTTTGATTTTGAAAAGACAGCAAAAAGTGACAGACTACAATACCAAAAAACAGCAGGAATAGGAAACGAGAAGATATTTAACGGAGATGAATACATTTACTATTCGCACATAGTAGAAGACAACAGCGAAAATATTTGGTTGACAACTTGGGAAAAAGGAGTTTATAAATATGATGGGAAAGAAATTACAAATTATCCAATAAAAGACAGCATAAATAACGTTAATTTAGTTTCAATGTATAAGGACAAACAAGGAAATTTGTGGCTTGGAACAAATGACAAAGGAACATTTAAGTTCAATGGAAACACATTTGAAAAATTTAACCCCTAATGACAGAAAGAAGAACAGCCGATAACACGGGTTTTACGAAATTGCTGCCTCTAATTATTTTTTTAGGCTACAGCAACTTCGCAAAGCCCTAACCGTTAGCGTCAGGCGGGATGACGTACAAATTCGGAGATTCGTGCTTCTATCCAATCCCATTGTAAAATTGAAAGTTTGTACAAGCAAACTTTCTCATTCCCCAATCGTTATGTGAAACTTACTTGAAATTTTTAAAAATAAAAAGGATAATTTTATATATTTTGATATCACTTCGAAAATTCCATTTTGATACATTCATAATTTTGTAAATGTTTCATTATCAAAAGGTTTCAAATTCAATTTCTGTAAAAAGGAATTTTTTGACACTCTTTTTTTTTGTTTCTTTTTAGAGCAAGATATTATTTTGTAAGATATATTCAGCTATTTGAACAGCATTTGTTGCTGCTCCTTTTCTTAAATTATCAGCTACCACCCAAAGGTTAAGGGAGTTTTTTAGTGATTCGTCTCTCCTTATCCTTCCCACAAACACTTCGTCTTTTCCATGGGTAATAATTGGCATCGGATAAATATTTTCTATATGGTTATCCATTACTATTAGTCCTGGTGTTTGGGAAAGTATGTTTTTCACTTCTTGTAAGTCATATTCTTGTGCAAATTCTACGTTTATTGCTTCACTATGTCCGCCAGTAGAGGGTACCCTTACAGCTGTTGCTGTTATTTGAATGGTTTGGTCGTCAAGAATTTTTTTTGTTTCGTTTACCATTTTCATTTCTTCTTTTGTGTATCCATTTGGTAAAAAGACATCTACTTGTGGCAAAACATTCATATCTATAGGATGAGGATATATTTTTGTATGGGGGAGCGAGTTCCTTTCTCCCATAAGCTGATCTACTCCTTTTTTTCCTGTTCCTGTAACAGATTGGTAAGTACTTACTACTATTCTTTTTATAGTATATTTTTGGTGAAGAGGGCTTAAAACCATAACCATTTGTATGGTAGAGCAATTAGGATTTGCAATAATTTTATCTGATGGAGTAAGAATATGGGCATTTATCTCAGGAACTATAAGCTTATGGAGAAGACTCATTCTCCAAGCGGAAGAATTATCAATAACAGTAGCACCTGCTTTTTCAAATTTAGGAGCCCATTCTAAAGAAACACTTCCCCCCGCAGAAAATATTGCTATATTTGGTTTTAAATCTACTGCTTTTTGTAGTCCGATAACTTCATATTTTTTATCTCTGTATTCTATTATCTTCCCCACCGATCTCTCACTTGCTACCATAAGGAAAGTGTACTTATCCCAATTTCTTTCCTTAATTACTTTTAAAATTTCATTCCCTACTAACCCTGTTACACCTACAATTGCTATTTTCATTTATCTAATGCTTCTCTGTAAAGTATACGAATATGTATTATAGAATCTGTTTTTCACTAAAAAAATAATGAATCAAAGAATAAGTTTCGCTCCGATATTAATAGTGCTAAAACATGAGAAATATACTATTTAATGTTAGTATTTGATATGCTTGTCAACAAAAAAAAATTAAAATAGAGAAAGATTAGTATTTTTGAATGACAAGGATAGCATACATCAAAAATTTCATGAAAAAATTTTTAAACAAAGTATCTTTTATGAAACGTTTGAATATATATTAAACGCTTGAAAATGGTTTTGCTATTAGAAATAGATATATAGAATTATAAATATAGTATAATATATTGTATTAAAATGTACCAAGAGCGGGAATCGAACCCGCACGGACTTTTCGGTCCACAGGATTTTAAGTCCTGCGTGTCTACCAGTTCCACCATCTCGGCGAGCCATAGGAGAGCGGAAAACGAGGTTCGAACTCGCGACCTCAACCTTGGCAAGGTTGCGCTCTACCAACTGAGCTACTTCCGCTTTTTTATCCTATAGATATTCTTTTAAATTCTACTACAGAGAGTTCTTTTTTGATGCTGTTCAAGTATTGTTTTATAGTTATAGTATTATCTTTCACAAAAAACTGGTTGAGTAGGGTGGATTCTTGATAAAATTTATTAAGACGTCCGAGAGCTATTTTTTCTAACATTGCTTCGGGTTTATTTTCTTTTCTAGCAAGTTCTTTTCCTATTTCCATTTCTTTATCTATTATTGCTTGAGAAACGTCGTTTTTATCCACAGCTACAGGATTCATAGCTGCTATTTGCATTGCAATATCTTTTCCTATCTCATCTATATTTGGGATTCCTTGTACCCCTGAAAATTTTACTAATACTCCTAATTTACTGCCTGGATGAATATAAGATAATATTTTTTCTCCATTTAGAATTTGATAGTCCGATATTTCTATTTTCTCTCCTATTTTTCCTATGAGTTCTATTATTTTTTCTTCAATAGTAAACTTATCAACTGATAGAGTTTTTATTTCTGAAATAGATTTTGGTTTGTGGGAAAACGTTGCATCTGCTATTGCATTTCCTAAGGATATAAAATCATTATTTTTAGCAACAAAATCTGTTTCACAGGTGAGAGATAATATAATACATTCTGTGTTTTTTGGATTATTTCTTACTGTAACTATTCCTTCCTTAGTTTCCCTGTCAGATCTAGCGTTGGATACTTTTTGTCCTTTTTTACGGAGTATTTCAATTGCTTTATCAAAATCTCCATTTGCTTCTGTTAGGGCAGTTTTACAGTCCATCATTCCGGATCCTGTTATTTGCCTTAGTTTATTTACATCTTGTGCGGTTATGTTCATTTTTTTATTCTACTGTTTGATTCATATATGCTTCTTTATCATTTTTTTGTGTTTGGATTGTTTCCTGTATGACGTTTGATATGTGTTGTATTATTATTTGGATTGATTTAAAAGCATCATCATTTCCTGGTATAGGGAAATCTACATCATTGGGATTTACATTTGTATCTACAATAGCAAAAATAGGTATTTTTAGTTTTCTTGCTTCTTTAATTGCTATATGTTCGTTTTTTATATCTATAACAAAAAGAGCTGCGGGTAACCGTGTCATAGTTGCTATACCTCCGAGTGTTTTTTTTAATTTTTCTTGATCTTTTTTTATTTTATTTTTTTCTTTTTTTACTCTTTCATCCCATTCTTGTTCTTGCGATATAGTTTTTTCTATGGATTGTAGTTTCTTTAGTGATTTTCGTACAGTTGTAAAGTTTGTAAGCATACCTCCTATCCATCGTTCGGTTACGTATGGCATTTTCAGTTTTTCAGCTTCTTCTACTACTAATGCTTTTGCTTGTTTTTTCGTAGCTACAAACATTATTTTACCTCCTTTGGTGACTATGTTTTTTATAGCTTGAGAGGTTACTTCTAAACATTGTATTGTTTTATTGAGATCTATAATATGAATTCCATTTTTTTTCATGAATATATATGGTGCCATTCTGGGATCCCATTTTTGCGTAAGGTGACCAAAGTGTACACCTGCTTCTAATAAATTTTTATATTCTATATTTATCATTATTATAATATTAACATAAGTATTAACGTTTGCTGAATTGAAATCTTTTTCTTGCTTTTCTTTTTCCGTATTTTTTTCTTTCTACCATTCTGGGATCTCTAGTAAGGAATTTTTCTTTTTTTAAAGCCGGTCTATATTCACTATTTATGAGTGTTAAAGCCCTTGCGAGGGCATGCCTTATTGCTTCTGCTTGTCCTTTAATTCCGCCACCGTATACTTTTACATCTATAGAATACTTTTCTGTTTCTTTTACGAGAGTTAGCGGTTGTTGTACTATAAGTCTTAGTATATCGGATGGAAAATAGTTTTCAATACTTCTATCGTTTACTTTTATTTCCGGATTCTGTGAATTTTCTTTTATTATTATACGGGCAACAGATGTTTTTCTCCTTCCCGTGCTCATTATATTTTTTGTTTTTTCAGATAACATTTTTATATAAATTAGTTTTATAAAGAAATTTGTTGGGGTGTTTGGGCTTGATGTGGGTGTGTTTCTCCTGCATATACATAGAGATTTCTAAAACACTCTCTCCCTAATCGTGTTTTAGGGAGCATTCCACGGACTGCTTTTTCTATGAGTTTTCTTGGATCTTTTTCTAATAAAGTTCTTGGGGTAGCAAATCTTTGTCCTCCAGGATATCCTGTATACCTTACATATATTTTATTGGTCATTTTTTTTCCGGTAAGTTTTACTTTTTCTGCATTAATAACTATTACATTATCTCCGCAATCTATATGAGGAGTAAAAGTTGGTTTTTTTTTACCTCTTAATATCTTTGATATTTCTGAAGATACCCTTCCTAATATTTGATTTTTAGCATCTACTAATATCCATTTTTTCCCTTCTTTTGCCTCTTCGTTGTTTAAAAACTGTGTTTTATAACTTAATGCATCCACTTTCTATTGATATTTTTTATTAAATAATATGTATTTTTAAATATTTCAAAATAATATTTATTACCTTTTACAAAAAACAAAATTACATATTTTTTTATAATATTTAAAAAAATTACAAAAATCACACTCACAAAGTTTTTTTTATTCAAAAAAAGATGGTAATATTAAAACAAATTCAAAAAAACATGGGAATATCTCTCAATATATTTTTATGGTTCTCAGTATACTTTAATAATTGAAAAAAAAGTTATTTTTTTTTCTTTTTTTTACCAAAAGGAGCGAAGTAATGCCGAGGATTTTCTCTTAGGATAACTAAAACGCTATCTAAATTTGTGATTGTGTTATTTAAATTTTGGTATATATCATCTTGAGTAAGGAATTTTCCGATAGTTCCTTGTCCTTTATTTATAAGGGCAATGGTAGTGTTTAAGTTATGAGAAATGAGGAGAAGATTTTCTCCTATTTTTTCTATCGGGATATTGTTTATTTTTTTCATAGATGTGTTGGCATCAAGAACTAGAGCATCTACTTTTGGTATAGTTTTTTCTAATATAAGAGAGGTATTATGTAAAGATATGAGTATTTCGTGAATTTGTTTTTTATTTTGAATGAGTATTTCATTTATATGGGTTATACTTTCATTTATTTTTTCTCCGCCATTTCCAAATCCTGTGAATATCTTATTTATAGAGGTGATGGTGGTATCTATTTTTTTGAGAAGAGGATCTGATTTTTCTTGTAGTGATTCGGTGATTTCTTTTTCTATTTCACCGGGAATGGTGTCATATTCGCTAATGGGATATTCAATACCATGTACTATAAGTTCTATGGCTTTTCCGCCTAAAAAATCAGTGCTGTAAAGTTTTGCTTTTGTATTTTTTCCCAATATTATTTTTTTATCTATAGCGAATTCTACCAATACGTTGTTATTAGAATTTTGTAATATAGTAATATTACTCACTTTTCCTACAGCAAATCCGCTTAGAACTATGGAATTAGAAACTTTAAGTCCTCCTACTTTTTCATAAATGACTAAATAGGTATTAGTAGATTTAAATATTTCTACTCCTTTTAAAAACTCAAATCCGTAGTAAAATAAAAAAAGTGCTGTTATTGTTAAAATTCCAATTTTTACTTCTTTTGAATATTTCATTGTATAGGTAATAATTTTTTTACGTTTTATAAATGTTCGGTGGTAACTTTGAGTCCATGAAAGAACTCTTGTGGTTTATAGTCTTTTCTGAGAGGATGTCCTTCCCAATCACTTGGCAATAAGATTCTTCGGGGGTCGGGATGTCCCTCAAAAAAAATCCCAAAGAGGTCGTATATTTCTCTTTCGTGCCAGTTTGCTGTTTTCCATATATCGGAAATGGTGGGGATTTGCATTTCATTGGGAAGGTTGGTTTCTCTGGGAATAATAATTCTTCCTAATAGAGAATTACTATATGGGTAAGAATACCAAACATAGTTTATTTCCATATTATTTGCTTCTACTCCATTATCTATTGCTGTGATACAAGCGAGATGGTCAAAAAAAAGATTGGCATCGTCTCTTAAAAATAAGCATACTTCTCTGAAAATATCTTTTTCAATGATTATTCCTTTGGGATAGGTGTTTTCTAATATTTTCACATCAAAAAAGATGGATAGGATATACTCTATTGTTTTCATTTTTATGTTACCAGCCTATTCCATAATATGCTTTTGTTCCGTTAGAATAATATCCTTCTACGAGCATTCCATCTTTTTTATTCTCAATAATTTTTGAGAGTTGTTGTATGTTAGATACAGATTCTTTATCAATTTTTGTTATAATAAATCCCTTTTTTATACCTGCGTCCATCCATTTTCCTTCTTCTATTTCTATTAATTTTACTCCTCCGTTTTTTCCTATTCGTCTTGCTTCTTCCATGGATATAGTAACAAATGTCCCTCCGTCTATTTGTATACTATTGGTATTATTATTTTCTTCTTGATTATTGAGAAGGGTGATAGCCTTCTTTAATTTTATGTTCAGAGAAAGTTTTTTATTATTTCTTATAATGGTGACATATACTGTTTCACCGGGTCTTTTAACAGCTATTTTCTCTTGGAGTTTGGGAACATTTTTAACTTCTTCATTATTAATAGCAATAATAACATCACCTGGTTCTACTCCGGCTTCTGCTGCTGCACTGTTTTTTTGTACATTATTTACATATACTCCATTAGTGACAGATAATTTTTTTTGAGATGCGAGTGATGCAGATACGTCTATGATAGATATGCCAAGTAAAGCTCTTTGAACAGTAGAATATTTTCGTAGGTCTTCGGTTACTTTTTTTACTAAATTAGAAGGAACAGCAAAAGAATATCCTGAATAACTTCCTGTCTTACTCGCTATTGCTGTATTGATACCTACGAGTTCCCCTTTTATATTTACCAATGCTCCCCCACTGTTTCCTGGATTTACTGCTGCGTCTGTTTGAATAAATGATTCTATTTGTAATCTATTTTCATCTTGGATAATATGGATATTTCTTGCTAATGCACTTATGATGCCCGCAGTAACGGTAGACCTATATTCAAAAGGGTTTCCTATTGCTAATACCCATTGTCCTATTTCTAATTTATCAGAGTTGGAAAATTTTATAAAAGGAAGTTCTTTTTCATCTATTTTGAGTAAGGCAATATCTGTTGTAGGGTCTGTTCCTATTATTTTTGCTGTGTAACTTCTATTATCATTTAAAATTACTTCTATATTTGTGGCATTATGTATCACGTGATTATTAGTTACAATATATCCATCATCACTAATAATGACTCCTGAACCCGCACCTTCTTCTTGGTATTTTCTTTCGGGGAGATTAAAATAATAAAAGAAAAAATTATTTGTTTCTTCGGAATCTATAAATTCATATTTTGTTTTTATATGGACTACGGTGGGGAGAGAAATTTTCGCACTGTATACAAAATTAAGTTCGGGGGGAACGTCTATATTAGTAGTGCTGTCGGGGATATATTTCACTTGGGTGATTTGATTGTTTATTTCGGAGGAGAGATTGTTTTTTTCAGAGAAAAAGAACACATTTTTTTTTTTTTCAATGTATAGTAAACAGAATGTCAGCAAAAAATATATTACCGTACAAATTAAAATTATCTGCAAAAATTGTTTTTTATTCATAAATATGTCAATCTGTTAGTTTGCTTTTTATTATAAGGTGAGAAGTGCATTTATTGTTTTTTATTTTTTTTTAATTTTAATGATACAGAATTTATACAATATCTGTTTCCGGTAGGATTAGGTCCATCGGGGAAAAGATGCCCTAAATGTCCGCCACATCTAGCACAAACTACTTCTGTTCGTGTCATCCCGTGGCTTGTATCAGTAATTTCTTTTACATTTTCTTTTTTTACTACGTCCCAAAAACTGGGCCAGCCCGTACCTGATTCATATTTTGTTTGAGAATCAAAAAGATCTAATTCACATCCTGCACAGGAAAAAATACCTTTTTCATGATTATCCCAATATTCTCCTGTGAAAGCTCGTTCTGTTCCCTTTTCTCTTAAAACGTAATATTCTTCTGCTGTTAATTTTTTTTTCCAATCTTCGTCTTTCATATGAGATATATCTTTTATTTTTTCTACTTTTTTTGACTGCCCTGTTTGAGAATAACAAGGCGATACATTTATAATGGCTATAATAAAAATAAGTGATTTCATTTTTTATTCTATATTAAAAAGTGTTTTTATTATTGTGTAGTATTTTTTACAATACATATTTTTATATACAAATACTACGTAAATATATAAAAAAATATTTAAAACAAGTGTTTCAAAAAAAAACAGATAAAAATATGTTTTAAAAATAAAATTATATTCTCTTTACTATGTAGAATTGAAAAAATTATAGGAGGTTCTGAAAATAAGTTTTCAGAATTCTAACCCTAACTATACAATCAAAAAACTCCATAGTTCTAAGTATGAGCTTTTTTAATGTCAATTGAATAAGGGGTTATTTGGATATTTGAGTGGATTATCCTGAAGTTAATCCTTATTCTATAAAATGTAACATTGACTCATATTGTTTCAACCCGTTGGATAAAAGATAATATATACTAAATTTTATTCAATTATTCCGAATTTAAAACTCAAAAGTGTTAATAATTTATCATATATGGTCAAAATTTTCAAAAAGTATTCGATTGCAGTTTTGAATGTTTTAAAATATTCATAATATTTAATTTTCATTACTTTCCTTTTAAAAACTTCCACAGATTTTCTACATTTCTATCAAATTAAGATTTGGAGTATATAGTGGTTAAAACAGTAAATCTATCCCAAGATATTTTGTTTTAATTGTAGGTGGGTTCTAAAAATTGATTTATTTTAAAAAAAAGTGTTGGTAACTATTGATTTTTAAGAGATACAGTTTTTAGGATTTGAATTTTTGGAACCCTTCTGTACTATTATCTCATTTTGATATCGTGCATTACATAGAGTTAAATAAATAGTTTCCTCTTGATGATATTGATTTTTAACTGCTTCTAATAGTACTACAATTGAGTATCCACTACAATTTTTTTTCTATTAATATGTTGGTCTTATAGTTACAGATTTTATAGATCCTATTATATTCAAACTCCTTCGTCTGTTTGGAGGAAATTTTTTGTTCCAGATTTGCAAATTTCTTGCAAAACAGAATCGTTCTCAATATTATGTTCTTGATGTGTTATATAAAAAAACAATAAAACTTTTTTATCATTTATATATAATCGTAATTATTAAATCAAATGAGTATAGTTACAAAATTATAAATATTTCAAAGATGATTTTTTGGAGTGGGCGCATAACTATTCTTTTATTATCTTTTCCACTTTCAAAACTTCTATTCTTTCTCCATATATTACCAAAATATATTCTCCTTTTTTGAGAGATTGTATATGTATGGATAAATCTTTGCCTTTTAATGCTAAAGATCCATCTAATCCATAAACGGAATACCCCTCTATCTTCACTGTACTTTGTATAGTAAGATAATCTTGAGCGGGATTAGGAAATATGTGTATAGCAGGGTTTCCTTTTTCTACGAAAGTAAGAAGATTATGGTGTAGGATATTTGCATTTATTACTGTGACTGTTTGTTGTGTAGTAGATGAATGAAACTGTGCGTTTGCTTGTTGACTCGCTGTAATAATGACTGTTCCTGTTCCTATTGCAGCAATAGTACCGGTGAGAATAGTTCCACTTACGCTTACTATTTTCTCGTTACTTGAATTAATAGTTATGCGGGCAGAACTATTAGAAGTTGCCATCAATGGATATATTTGTCCTACGGTGAGGGTAGGAATAGTATTAAAAGCAAGGGATGGGATAACTTTAATAAATTCATGTATAACTAATGTTTGTGTTTCAGAAGCTTCTAAATAATTAATGTTTCCCGTACTATAAGCGATAATATTTACCGTTCCTGCTCCGTTGAGAGTGACAGTATTAATATTGATAGTTACTAAAGTATTGGAAGCAGAAAATACAACAGGTAAACTCGCAGAAGATCTTGCTGATAAAACAAAAGGTTCGTTTCCAAAAGTTTTCGTGCCTAATGCTCCAAAAGATATACTATGAGCTGCTTTCTGTAAAGATATACTTTGATATTTCTTGTTTATAGTAAGTATTTGACTTGCAAAGCCAAAAAGAGTATCATTTTTAATGTAGGCAGTAATACTGACAGTGCCTACTCCTTGTATTCTTGAAGTATTTCCACTGATTTGTAAGAGGGTGTTAGATGCAAAATAAGAAACAGATAATCCCGAAGAAGATATTGCTGAGAGTAAAAAAGGTGCGTCCCCGTATGTTTTATTACCTATATCAGTAAAGTGTATTTCTATATTCTGACTACCTATAATACCTATTCCTGTTCCATTTTCAATGTATTGAATGGTATAAGGGTATGTTATGTTGGTTTCATCTATAACATCAGCTGTAAAATGGATTCCATCTAAAATGACAGTAGCACGAGTAGTAACAGTTCCCTGCTTTAGATTTTCTATTGCTACGCTATCTCCTATATTAGTAATACTTGGTGTTGTCTGAGTAAAGGATACGTTATTTAGGGATAATCTTGCTCCTGTATGGATTGCAGGTAAGTGTCCTGGTATATATACAAAACCCGGTCCTAATTCTCGAATGCTGTCTGTTTCTAATCCGGTAGGGCTTTGCAGAGCAGCAAGAGTGAATCCTTTTATATAAACATAAGAACTACTTATATCTGTACCTATTCCTAATTTAGCATTATTACCTCTTGGCATTCTATTTTCTGTTTGGGTAGCATTTTTATTCCAATAGGTATGGTCTATATATCCAATGTTAATTCCTACCAATCCTCCGACAAAAGTAGAACCCGAGACATCTCCTGTAGCATAACTTTGAGTTATTATTCCACGAATATTTGATTCTGTGAGAGAACCAGGATTTGATCCCACCAACCCTCCGACAAGAGAATCTCCCGAGATAGATCCCGTAGCATAGCTTTGACTTATTACTCCATAAATATAATTGACACCCACCAATCCGCCCACATTATTATTACCATCAACATATCCTGTAGCGCAGTTTTTATCTATTACTCCACCAAAATTATATCCCACTAATCCACCAACAAAATCATTGCCTAAGACAGAGACATTTCTGAGGCATAGATTTTTTATAGTAGTAGTAGTGCCTGTGATTCCAAAAAGACCTACAATATTAGTAGTTCTTCTATTTATATACAGATTATTTATGGTATAAGCATTTCCTTCAAAGACAGCATCAAAGAAATTTCCTTGTATGTTTTGTGCAACAATAGTAGCAGTTCCAATGGGAATCCATCCACTTCCCGTAGTGTAAGAAGTATTTACACTTCCCGATCTATAAGAAGATGGGTTATTAAAGTCCAAATTTCTCGTTAGCTCATAACCACTACAAAATGAACTACAAGTACCTGTGAGATTATATCTGATAGCATCTAAATCTTCTATGTACACTATCTCTATAAGTTCGTCCCCATCAGAATCTGTAGTAGTTTGTGAATTGCTTTCATAAGTAATACACCCCATGATTACTACTCCTATCAAAGGTATTTTTGTAAATTCTTTTACAAAGTGATCCTTTCTCAAAAAAATACTTTCTAAACATGTAATATAGGAGATAAAAAATAAAGATATTGTTCTCTGTGCCATAGCAAATATACCTTCTACTTTTTTTTTGACCTTGTCTATTAGACAATATATGAATGTGTAATATAGCATTGTGATAAAAAATTAAATTAATAAATTAAATAAATTATAATATTGGTCAATATACATTCTTTTTATAATTATGATTTATACTCTACTCTATGGGTTTAGACCGTTGCGAAACTAAATTAAAAAAATCTACTCATTTCTATCAAAATGAATCATTGTATGGGATGACTCATTATATAAAAAAATAAAATTTACTTATTTTAGTAATAACATGATCAAAATAAATAATTATGGAAATAAATACAAAACAACAAAGATTTGCATATCCATAGTGAATAAAATTACAGATAGAGGTAAGATAGAAAATGCACTAAAAGTTCACTATGAAATTGTTAAAAAGGTAGAAGGAGATTACTCGCAATTGGGTTATTTAAAATACCACTAATACAATACGGCTATGAATTGGAATAACAATACAACAATGTTATAAGTTTTACCAGTTTTATTGGAACACCTATAGAATTAAATATTCCTGACCACTCAAGAATAAGTAGATTCTGTGCAATACTATATAATAAAGGTGCATTTGATATTTTGGTAAATAAAATTAAGAGAAAAAAAAAATATTGAGATAGCAGAATCTATAACAAAGTAGAATGAAGTAAAAAAACTACGTAACAATTAAAATAGATTTTCATGTAGAGGGAGCTTGGTTTAAAAAGTAATGAAATGTACTATGGCTATAAAACACATAGCATAGTAGAAAAAAATTTAGGTTTGGATGTACATACAACACCAACAAATGAAACTAATACTAAAAATTTAGAGGTTGTACCAGTAAAAATCTAACTTCTCACCTCAAACAACAGTATTAGCAATAAAGGTTATTACAGTGAAGAAAATAAAAATATTTTAGAAAAAAAGAAGTTAAAAAGTAGAATAATGTATAAGGCAATAAAATGTAAACCACCCAGTTAGATAGTTATTTATAATAGAAGATCAGTTTTTAGAATACGCCTAAAAACAAATAAAAATAAAATGAACTTCAATATCGTAGTATTTGTAAAATAAAATATTCGTTTTTTCCGTTTTTAATTTGCGATAGTATCATGTTTGTAGAACCATTAAAAAATAAATCTGACAGAGGCAATTACAATACAATAAAATTATAAATGAATCAGAAACAAGGAAAGAAAATTATCTTATATAAATCCTTTCGGAATGAAAAATTTATAAAAAATATAGCTCACAATTTAAATCGTGAGCTATGGGTTGTATCTGTCTTTTCTATTGGGAATATATTATTTTCCTTCGTATTTCTTTTTAAACCTTTCGTAGAGCATTTGTTGTTTTCCGTCTAAATTTAATTTTTTTCCGAGAATGAAAGCGTGTGTTACTTTTGATGTTTTCATATCGAGTATATCTCCTTCAGATACAACTATATTTGCATCTTTTCCTACTTCTAATGTTCCTGTTCTATTATCTATACCGAGAATTTTAGCAGTATTGGAGGTTATGAGAGATAATGCTTGCTCTTGGGAAAGGTTTCCATCCGAATGAGCTGCTGCTGTTCCCGCAAAAAAAGGAAGATTTCTATTATGGTGGAGGTCGTCGTCATACATTAATCCGACTAAAACACCTGCTTTATGAAGAATAGAAGGGAGGCGATACGGGAGGTATACTTCTTCATCTTCACGGGAAGGTAATCTATGCACACTGGTAAGGAGGACGGATATATTATTTTCTTTCAAAAAATCTATTGTATAGATTGCATCGGACGCACCAACGAGGACAATTTTAGTGACCCCCATTTTCTTTGCAAATTGAATGGATTCTATAATTTGGTCTCGTTTATTGGCATAGATACAAAGGCGTTTTTCACCGGAAAAAATCCCTTTCATCGCTTCGAATTTAATATTGGTAGCATCTTTTTTATCAGCAGTATGATAGGATTTGGCATCAATAAAAAATTTCTCTGTTTCCTCTACTGTTGGTTTGTAATCAGGATTAGCACGAGGTTGTGTTTCGCTCATCCACCAACGGGGGGGGAATGTTTTTTGAGGCCAATACATATAAATAGCATCATCTTTCAAATAGGCAGCATCTTCCCAGTTCCATCCTTCTAATGCCATAATAGAAGAAGTTCCTCCAATAACACCACCATAAGGCGCTACCTGTGCTAAAAGAATCCCATTATACCGAAAAGTAGCAATCATTTCTGCATCTGTATTATATGCAACTACGGAACGAACATTCGGATTAAAATCTCCTACTTCTTCATAGTCACGAGTTGCCCTTACAGCGGATATATCTTCTAATCCTAAATTTGTGCTGGGGAGTATAAGTCCAGGGTAGATATGTTTTCCAGCTACGTTTATCTTATCATAATCATCTAGGCTTAATTTTATAGAAGGAGCATCTGCTACTGCTACGAGTTTTCCTTTTTCAAATAAGACAACGGAGTTTTGAATCACCGTACCATTTCCTATATGTGCTGTTCCGTTCATGAGGGCTATGCCTTTTTGTTGAGCTTTTACTGGCTCGGGCACCTGTCCATAACTCTGGTATATAGCACAAAAAATTACTATAAAAATTATTTTCTTCATTATTATTTTAGTAAGTATTGTTATAAAAAATTACTTTTCGTTCATATCATATTGTATTTCTTCTTCGCAATCCCATCGGTGTTTGTATTGTCCCGTTGGCTTTTGAGTAGAAGTTCCTCCCGCTTTTACATCTTTCATCTTAGCGGTTATTCTTGCTCTTTCTGATTGGATATATTTTTTTGCTTCTGCATCTTTTTCTGTGCTGTAGTATATAATTCCATCTACAAAGGTTTTATCTACTTTTGCATAGATAGAAAGGGGATTCTCCGTCCATAATACCAGGTCAGCATCTTTTCCTACTTTTATGCTTCCGGTTATTTTATCTATGTGGAGCATCTTTGCGGGATTGATAGTTACCATTTTAAAAGCAGTTACTTCATCTATACCAGCATATTTTATAGATTTGGCTGCTTCTTGGTTGAGTCGTCTTGCCATTTCTGCATCATCAGAGTTAATACAGGTATTCACCCCGGCAAGTATCATCAGTGCAGCATTTTGGGGTATTGCTTCTCGGACTTCATATTTATATTGCCACCAGTCGGAAAAAGTAGATCCTGCAGCCCCGTGTTTTGCCATAATATCAGCAACTTTATACCCTTCTAAAATATGAGTAAAAGTATTGATACGAAAGTTAAATTGCTCTGCTACTTTCATCATCATATTTATTTCGCTTTGAACGTAACTATGGCAGGTGATGTACCGTTGTTTGTTCAGTATTTGCAAAATGGTTTCTAACTCTAAATCACGTCTTGGTTGAGAAATAGTTGCTTTAGCAGGGTTTGTATTATATTTTTTCCATTCGCTTTCATATTCTCTGGCACGAGTAAAAAGGTCTACATATACTTGCTCTACCCCCATTCTTGTTTGCGGAAAACGAACACTGCGAGAGGGGGAGCCATTCGATTGTTTTACGTTTTCACCAAGTGCAAATTTTATAAATGCATCAGCACCTTTGATGAGCAGGTCTTGTGGAGATACTCCCCATCGGAGTTTGATAAGAGCAGATTGCCCTCCAACAGGATTTGCAGACCCATGTAAAAGCTGTGCGGCTGTAACTCCTCCGGCTAATTGGTTGTAAATGTCTCTGTCTTCGGCATCTATAACATCTTCCATTCGGACCTCTGCGGAGCTATTTTGTGAACCTTCATTTATGGTAAAAAGAGCAATGTGTGAATGTTCATCAATAATCCCTGGGGTCAAATGTTTACCTTCTCCATCAATAACAGTAGTATTGGTGGGAGGGGTTATGTTTTGTCCTACTTGAGTAATTTTTCCATTTTGAACAAGAACATCAGTATTTTTGAGTATACCTTGTTCTTCACTTGTCCATACAGTGGTATTTTTTATGAGATAAGAGTTCTGAGTAGGAATTTCCTCATTTCCAAAAGCAGAGAAGGGAAAAACAACTTTTCCGAGTGTATTTTCTTTTTTCTCTGTTTTTTTCTCATCTTGCTTTTCGTCTAATGGTTTATCAAAAGAAGCGTTCCATTGTATCCAATCTCCATTTTCTAATTGTCCGTTTCCTTTGAAATCTTTACCAGAAGACCATCCCGAGAGTCGTATTTTTGCTTCTTTTCCTTTTTCGGGTTGAAAACTCAAAGAGATAGTAGCTCCGTCCACCGTAAGTTTTGTTTCTAAGAGGAGAGTATCTTTTTTCACTTTACCCTGAGGAGAGCTTGGTTTTCCACTTATTTCTAAATTATACATATTTCCATTTACATTCAATTTGTATTTTCCTGCGTAATTTGCCAGGTTCATATCATTGATAGTAAATTTTTTTCCTTGAATCCAATTTTCATAAAGAGTGGTTTTTTCATCAAATACTTTTCCGGAAGTGATGATGAAATTAGCTAATTTACCTGCTTTTATAGAACCTACTTTATCATCTACTTTCAGTAGAGCAGCGGGAGTTTCTGTAAGAGCTTTGAGAGCGTTTTCTTCAGAAAGCCCGTGCTCTATTGCTTTACGAATATTGGGTAGCAATTGTGCTACATCTTCTAAACCATTGCTGGTAAAAGCAAAAGGTATAGTATTTTTTGCTAAAACGGCAGGGTTCGTAGGTGCTAATTCCCAATGTTTCATCTGTGAAAAGGCAACATTTATAGCATTATAAGGATCTTCTAAATCATAAGCTTTTGGAAAATTTACAGGAATAATCAAAGATGCTCCCGTTTTTTTTATTTCTTGTATTCTTTGGTATTCATCACCTGCTCCTTTTATGATATATTGAATTTTGAATTCATCGCCGATTTTATCTGCAAGGATAGTGCGGGCTTTGTGGTCAGATTCAAATATCTGTGGAAGAGAACCTATTTCATTGATAGATGCAAGAGAAAGATTCGTTTGGGTTCTATTAAGAGGGGATTTATACCATTCAGCATCATACAAGGTCTGCCTTAAAAGTGCTACCATTCCCATAAGAGAATTTGGATATTCTTGGGTGCTGCTTCCTCTATCAAAGGCATAATGAGCAGATACCTTTGTTTTTAATACCAATTCTTGTATCGGTGCTTCGTTTAATGTTACCAAAGCGGAGGTACCACGTGCAATTCCATCTGCTCTAAAAGTTAATACTGTTCCAAATCCTGCTTTTTTTAATTTTTCAGCGGCTTTAGTATCAGGTTTAAAATTATCGGCAGCATTAAAATCCGTTTTTATGGCATCGTTCCATCCAAAGGGACCATCTCTTTTTGCATCTAATTGTGGTGGTGCAAACCAATTGAAAGGATTACGTTTTACCTCCGGCATACCATAGTTAGAATATGGTTCTACAAAAGAAGGGTATACGTATTTACCATTCAAATCCACTACTATAGCTCCTTTGGGAATTACAGTTCCTGTTCCTACAGATTCTATAAATCCATTTCGGATTACTAAAGTAGCTTTTTCTAACGAAGTGCGAGAATCTGTTACAATAGTCGCATTCGTAAATGCGTATAAATCTAATCTCTTATCTGCTACCCCATTGACCGGAAAATACTCTTGGGCAAGCAAAGAAAAGTTTATACACAAAAATAATATGAGAAAATTTTTTTTCATTATATGTTTGTTAAATTAAAAAATTATTTATTAATGTATTAAAAATTATTAAAAGTGCAATGAGAGGAGAGTGTCCGAAAAGTCGCTTTTAGCACGTTTGTAGTTTTGTAACTCTTTGATTATCAATAGGTTTAAAATTAAATATTTGTGTAAAAAGAATTTTTCGGACACCCTCATAAAAACAAAAATGGTATACGATATATCTGTTATTGAATATAGTTTCATCCGAATAATTACAAAAAGAGCAAAGAATTTGTTTTTATATAAACTTCTCTACCATTCCATACTATTTTGCTCCATATAGGTTGTTTGTCTAAAATTTGTATTATATGTCCATTGGAAACTTTATCTACCAAAGAAGATGCTGCTGAAGGACCATTCATTATATAAGCGGATTTTTCTTTTATAATAGCCCTTTCTTCATGAATGGGATATGTTAATAGAAAAACTATAACTGCGGCGAAAAATATATGTCCCATTAAAAATCCAATAGGTAAGTGTTTCTGTTTGTAACGAATAAAAAACTGTATGAGTAACAAAATAAACATTATAGATACAACAAATATGAGGATTTTCTCTTTATAAAAAGAAAAAAGATGTAAAAAATAATCTTTATCTGATCTTTCATAGCCCAAGTATCCCATTTTTTTTGCAATACTTTGTATCTGGTTGAAAACTACATCTTTTTTAGTAATAGTATAATAGGTATTTAAATAAAATAAACTCCAATCGTACTCTTTTAGATTTTCTTTTATATAAGCCATCTTTAAAAGCATTTGCGAGGAGGCTATTTTATGATTAAAAAACAAATCTTCATATAAAATAATAGATTCTGTATATTTATTTTTTTGAAAAAGAGAATCAGCTTTTTTTAATAAATCATCGGGAGAACGAGAAAAAACATTTAAAATAACGAAAAACAAAAAAAATGATACAGAAAAACGAATGAAAATAAAAAAAATATTCATATTTTTGATAATTATAAAAAAAAAACTAATTTTGTATTATTGAAATTATGAAACATAGTAAAATAAAATATTTCATCATTTTGTTCACATACAATAATATTTATATGTGAAATTGTAAAAAATATTATTTAAAAAAAAATATAGTGCAAGATTCCGTAGCTCAGCAGGTAGAGCATTACACTTTTAATGTAGTGGTCCTGGGTTCGAATCCCAGCGGGATCACACTTTACAACCCATCACCCAAAAATGTACATATAGATCTATACAATTTTTAGCATGCAGATGCAATTTTGTATAGGTTTTTTTGTTGTGTAGATATCCTTATTCTTTTGGGTTATTATCAATCATCATATTATCTATCCATTCTTTTATCAGAGCAACTCCTTCTGTATGTATTACTGTTCTTCCTATTTCTGGCATTGCGATTCCTATTTCTTTAGAATTCATTCTATAGAGAAGTATGGATTTATCTGCTTTTTTTGGAACAATATCAAAGGTAAAAGGCCCCGTTCCTGGTCCTGCTGCAACCGGAGTTTTAAAAATACCTAATCTACTTTTATTATTTTCTTTATAATATAAAAAAAGTCCTGAGGTACTTGCTGATCCTGATGGATTGTGACAATGTCCGCAATTTATATCCAGATATGCTCTTGCTCTTTTTTCTACTGCAATGTTTCTATCTTCATAATTGCATACTATTGGGTAGTTTTTGTTATTTTTGGGATGGTTTAGATATTGAATTCGTATCCAATGTTCCAGTTGTGTTTCTGTTTGTTTTGGAAGAATATTTTCTAAATACTGTGCTTTTACACCAATGGGAACGAGGGCTTCATCTTCATTATGACAGTTTTTGCATTGGTTTTGGTTCGGGATTATATAGGTAGTATTTTGAATATTTCCTTGTACATCTATCCAATCTATTTTTTTTTGTCCTCCGACTATTTTATATTGTGCGTCAGTTTGGTCTTCGTTCCAAATATAGGTATATGCATTCCATTTTTCTTTGTATTTGATAAAGAGGCGGGTTTCTATAATAGTTTTTTCGGATTCTGGTTTTTGAAAGTTGTGTGGGTAATAGAAATTTTTTATGAGAATTGTTTTATTGGGAAAATCTATTTTTCCTTCGGAATCATTTTCTATTATATTTGCTTTTTCGTTTTTGGGTATCCATAGAAATCTTTTTTTGAAAGCATAATCACTAAAAAGAGAAGAAGAGGGCTGGTACAATATAATCCCTTTTTTTGGGGAAAGGTCTGATAATTTTCCTTTAAAAAAACCGTATTCTGATAGTTTTTTTAAAGGGAAAACTTCAAAATTTAAAAGATGTATATCTACTTCGGGAGGTATCCATTCTGTATAAGTTTTTTTCTTATCTAATGTATTACATCCAATGAATAAAGTAACAAAGACAAAACAAATTACTTTTTGCATAGAAAAGGTGCGTATTCTTTATAACTTTTTATGTTATCAGCTCCGCCGTAGAGGTCAAATCTTGTGAAACGAAGTTCATCCATTGCATCTTCTTGGATACATATATTCATGGGATTGTTTTGGATGTCGGATTTTATATTTTTATCCCAAAAACCATCGTAGACAATATCTTGACTTTTTGCAAATCCGTGTGCGTTATAAAAAAGAATGAGTTTTCCTAATTCTTTTGAAAAATCGGGTATGGAAAAGTTTTCTCTTTTATACTCATTATTATGGATAAAAATATCAAAAGTATAAGGAGACCAATTTGGTGCTTCGGAGGGAAAACCCGTAATAAAATAATTTGCTATGGATATGCCTATTGTTTTATGATTATGGATTATATTTTCGAATATTTCTATATTTTTTGCGGCTAAAAGAATAATTCCACAACCGGGCGGAATAAGAGTAACGGTATTTCCGTTGGGACCGGAACTTATGGGAACAGCAAAGTTTTCGTGATTATTGGATATTATTTTATTTCTGTATATTTTTGCGTTTTTTCCATCAGATTTTGGGAGACCTGGAAGATTGAATACTAAAATTCCTCCCGCATTTTCATATACGAAATTATCAAAAACTTCAGAATTATCGCAGTTTTCAATTTCTATTCCGGCTACGTTTCCAAAAGCTTTTGAGTTTTTTACTATTACATTTTCGGATTGTCCTACATATATTCCTGCATCTCGGGAATGGGCAGCGATGCAATTATCTACTAATACATTTTTACACTGCACGGGATAAATAGCATACGTTCCGTTTTTGGATTTATTTCCGTTTGTCCAAGTGACGTAGAGTTCTCTAAAAGTAATAGTATCGCATTGTTGTGCTTTTATTCCGTCACCTGGTGCGTCTTCTACGGTGAGTTTTTCTATGAGAATATTTTTTCCTACTAATTTTATTCCTTCTCCTCCCGAGGTAAGGTTTTTAAAAGAAAGAACTGTCTCTTCTATCCCTTTACCCCTTATAGTAATATTTTTTTTATTGTCTATAATAAGAGGCGTTTTTATATCATAAAAACCAGGTGGAATCTCTATAATGCTACTATCTTTCGCTAGAATAAAAGATTCTATTACTTTTTCTATTTCTTGTTCCGATGCTCTTTTCACTGCATCGGAATAAAATATCTGTTCGGTATTTTTATGACCGCAAGCCCCTACGAATAATAATATTGCAATATATAATAAGTATTTCATAATGATAATAATTATAATGGAACTAAAAATAAACGATATTAAACTCAACTATTCAACTATTTTGGAGCAAATGAAAATTTAATGAGAGTGTCTGAAAAGGCATTTTTGATACGCTTGTAGTTTTGGAACTGTTTGATTATCAATAGTTTTAAAATGCAATATTTTTGTGAAAAGAACTTTTTTTATGATTTTTACTTGATATAGTTTTTTATTTAATTATTATTGCAAATGTACGACTTAATTTGCTAATACAACGTTATATTTTATGGGTTATCATATTGTATATAACTATTTTGGGCTTGGCGAAGTAAGTATCCCAGTCATTTTTTTGCTGTGTTCTTCAATTTCATTATAGTTGTTTGTACCATTTGTGTCCCATTGTTCATATTCCATCATAATGCGTTGTTTTATGCTGTCTATTGTTTGGCTTGTGTAATGATTTTTTTTTGCAGCAGGCATATAATTACTCAAACGTGAATTTTTACTACCGCTAATCAGGCATAAATTCCCGAAGTTATCTAACCAATCTGCGTCCTGTCCTTGCAATTTGAAGTTTTCATCAATCGGGTGTTGTGGATAATA
>JASGCU010000035.1:11713-22641 GCA_030053935.1 Chitinophagaceae bacterium | reverse complement strand
CTGTAGTTTTAGTGCTATTATGTCCTAAAAGTTCTTGAATAATACGAATATCAGTTCTGCTTTTCGGAGTGGGAGCAAATCTGCTATCCTGTTCTTGTATGGTGCTTTAAATCTTTACTTCCTCAAATATTTATAGCATCTAAATTTTTTATAAAATAATAGTTTTGAGAGTCTACCTTATTATAGTTCGGCTATATGGATTAAAAGATCTACAACTCTATTACTATAACCAAATTCATTATCATACCATGCGACTAGTTTGACAAATTGAGAGTTGAGCGAAATACCTGCTTCAGCATCAAAAATACAAGACCTGGGGTCTGTTATAAAATCACTAGAAACAACTTGTTCATCTGTGTATCCTAATATTTTTTTTAATGTATTACTTTCAGATGCTTTTTTAAGAGTTGATTTTATTTCTTCATACGAAGTTTCTTTGGCTAATCTGCATGTAAGATCTACGACAGATACATTAGGAGTTGGGACTCTAAATGACATACCAGTAAGTTTTCCATTGAGTTCCGGAATTATTTTTCCTACGGCTTTGGCAGCACCTGTGGAAGAAGGGATTATATTTTGATTGGCTCCTCTCCCACCTCTCCAATCTTTTAAAGAGGGTCCGTCTACTGTTTTTTGGGTCGCTGTTACAGAGTGTACCGTAGTCATGAGTCCTTCTATTATACCAAAATTATCATGCACAACCTTTGCTAATACCGCCAGGCAATTAGTAGTACAAGAAGCATTAGAAATAATATCTATATTTTTCTTGTATTCTTTATGATTTACTCCCATAACAAACATAGGAGTGTTATCTTTGGGAGGGGCGGATATAATTATTTTTTTTGCTCCTGCTGTTATGTGTTTACTGGCAGTATCACTTGCTAAAAATAGTCCTGTAGATTCTACTACAAAATTTGCATTTATTTCATTCCATTTTAAGTTAGCAGGATCTTTTTCTGAAGTTACTCTAATGGGTTTTCCATTTACTATCAAGTTCCCATTTTCTGTTTTTACATCGCCTGTAAATTTACCATGCGTAGAATCATATTTTAGCATATATGCCATATACTCCGCATCTATGAGATCATTAATTCCTACTATTTGTATTTCAGGGTGTGAAATAGCAGCTCTGAATACGAGACGACCAATACGTCCAAAACCATTAATACCTATTTTTATTTGGTTCATTTTTTTATGTTTTAGTGAATATAAAATACAAGCGGTATGGACGGGACTCGAACCCGCGACCTCCTGCGTGACAGGCAGGCATTCTAACCAACTGAACTACCAAACCTTGTTTTTTTATTGTTCTGTTTTTCTATAGTATACTTTTCCTTTTAAAAATTCTTCTATTGCTATTTCATAAGATTTAGGCATTTTTTCATACATTTTATATATTTCTAATAATTCGTTTGTTTCTTGATTTGTTTTTCTTTCAGTGGAGGGAGAATCAGAATTTGGTTCTTGGTAACCTGAAATTTTTTCTTTCAATGTATTCATTCTTTCTTCTTCTATCTGTCTTGCTCTCATGGCAATAATAACAATTGATTCAAATATATTTCCTGTTATATTTGCTATATCTACGTTATCTGCTTTTATTTTATTGTGGTTCATTTTATTATAAATTTATTTGTTTTTAGTATCTAATTTTTCTAAGCAATCTAAATACATTTTTTCAGCATTTTTTATAAATTTACTACCGCTATATGTATCAATAAATTCTTGGTAGTATTGTATAGAAATGTTAATTCTTTCTTTTTGTTTTTCTTCTATGCTGTGTAAAGAGTATTCGTATTGAGATTTAAATTTCAAGAAAGATGCTTCTTCATTATATTGAGAATCAGGAAAATCTTTTTGAAAATTAGTAAATGATCTTATTGATGCTTCGTATCTTTCTAGTTTTTCGTATTGTTTGGCTATTTCGAATGCCTTTGTTTCTAGTTTTATCTGTAAATTATCTATTATTTCTTGTGCTTTTTCTTTATATTCGCTATATGGGTATTTATTTATAAAATCTTGTGTTGCTGATATTGCTTCAAAAGTGCTACTTTGGTCTAAAAAATATTCTGGTGACTGAACATATAAAGAATATGCATACATAAAATGAGCATCAGTAGCATGTTCACTTTTACCGTATGTATTGTAAAAAGTGTGAAAATGATGTGCACTTAGTATATACTGTTGTTGATAATAATACGAGTATGCAGTATAAAGCTGTACTATCTCTGCTTCTTTTGTTCCCCTTATTATTGGTAAAATATCTTCAAATAACAAGGTAGTTTTATAATATTTTTTTTCTTCGTAATATTGTAATGCTGCTTCGTATTTTTTTTTCCAATCAGCACTATTTTGAATTTTTTTAAAGTAACATGATTGTATTTGCAATAGCAGAAAAGTGATTATAAAATATCTTGTTTTCAAATTTTTAATAAGATAATGTTACTTTGGTATATTACCCAATATAGTATTTTTTTTCATACATTGTAATATTTGTTTTACGCAGTAAATATTATAGATGAAAATAAAACCTTTTCTGTTTTAAGAATTAAAAATAGAATAATGTGTTTAAAATATTTTACTATTCTGATTTGGGAAACTGTTTTTTTAATTCTTCTGTGTCAATATTTTTTATGACGGGTTTAAAAGAGTACTTTTTTATGTTAAACTTTCTTTGTGAGGATTTAACAACTCTTACGCGTGTTTTTCTTTTTAGTCTAGTATATCCCATTAGTGTTATTTTAGTTTTAGAAAAAGTGAATTATTCTGGGATTACATTAATAGTAATCTCTGGTTTTATTTCTTTATGAAGATCTATAATTGCAGAAAACTCTCCTACTTGTTTAATGTGTTCTTTTAGAAGTATTTTTTTACGATCTATTTGTATTCCTTTTTTATGGAGTTCTTCTGCTATTTGTGAGTTTGTGATAGAACCGTATATTTTTCCGTTATCGCCTGCTTTTACAGATATTATAAGATTTACATCTTTTAACATTTGTGCAATATGAAGTGCTTCGTCTTTTATTTTTTTTGTCTTATGGGAGCTTTGTTTGAGATTTTCTTGGGTAATTTTTTTCACACTTTCTATGGCAAGTACTGCTAATTTTTGTGGTATGAGATAATTACGTCCATATCCATTTTTTACTTTGATTATATCGTTTTTATTTCCGAGTTTTGGGATGTCTTGCTTGAGTATTATTTCCATTGTTATTAAGAATTTATTTTAAACCATCTGTAAGATATGGGAGGAGTGCAAGATGCCTTGCTTTTTTTACTGCTAATGCTATTTTTTTTTGAAATTTTTGACTATTTCCTGTGAGTCGTCTGGGGAGAATTTTTCCTTGTTCATTTATAAATTTTAGTAGAAATTTTGGATCTTTATAGTCAATATACTTGATTCCATTTTTTTTGAATCGACAATATTTTTTAATATTTTTTTCCCCTTCTTTGTTCACTGATTCATTTATCAGTGCCATACTTGTGGTTGCTTTGTGAAAGAATTTATTTGTCTTCATATTGTTTTTTATTTTCTATTGTTGGTTCTGTTTTTATTTCTTCCTTCGGTTTATTAAAATTTCCGTTTTTTCTTTTGGCATTATATTCAACCGCATATTTGTCTAGTACTGTTATAAGAAATCGTATAATATGTTCGTTTCTTCTAAATTCTATTTCGAGTGTTTTTACTATTTCGGGAGATGCATTAAACTCTATAAGGTTATAAAAACCTGATGTTTTTCTTTTAATGGGGTATGCAAGTTGTTTTAATCCCCAATATTCTACATTTATTATGTCTGCAGAGTTATCTGTTAATATTTTGATAAACTTATCTACAGTATCCTTTGTCTTTGTTTCCTCGGACAAATCGGAAGAGAGTATGAATACTGTTTCGTAATATTTTTTCATTTTACTTTTAATTTTTATATTTTAGAATTATTTATAGTATAGTGATATGATTTACATAAATTAGTTTTTTTTTTTAAAAAAAGATATTTTGCAATATTTTTTATCTTATTTATATGTTTTTTTATCAAAAAACATATAAATAAGAATAATTTACCAATTGATTGGTGTTATTTTTTTTGATATGAGATATTCATTTGTTTTACTAAAGTGTTTGCACCCAAAAAATCCTTTTGTGGAAGAAAAAGGAGATGGATGTGATGCTTCTAATATAAGATGTTTGGTATTATCTATGAGATTTTTTTTTTGTTTTGCGAAATTTCCCCATAAAAGGAATACAATATGTGTTTTTTTTTCAGATACGATTTGTAGTACTTTGTGTGTAAAGGTTTCCCATCCTTTGTTTTGATGGGAGCATGGATGGTTTTTTTTCACTGTAAGTACTGTATTTAAAAGGAAAACACCTTGGTTTGCCCATCTTTGTAAGTTTCCATGTATTGGTGGTTTATTTCCTATGTCTGTTTCTATTTCTTTAAATATATTTTGGAGAGATGGGGGTATTGGTATGTTGTCATTAACTGAGAAAGAGAGACCGTGTGCTTGTTTTTCGCCGTGGTATGGGTCTTGTCCTACGATGACTACTTTTACTTTGTATAGAGGGCAGCTGTTAAAGGCGTTAAAAATTTCTTTTCCTGGTGGATAAATAGTGTATTTTTTATATTCTTCTTTTATAAATTGTGTGAGTTCTATAAAGTATTTTTTTTGAAATTCATCGTTTAATTCTTTTTTCCATGAATCTTCTATTGTTACTATCACTTTTTAATTTTTTAAGTATTTTAACATGGTTTCACCTATTTCTGCGGGTGAGAGGATGACGTGGATTCCACATTCTTTCATTATTTTCATTTTTGCGGATGCGGTGTCTTCGGATCCACCAATGATGGCACCTGCATGTCCCATTCTTTTTCCTGGGGGTGCGGTTTGTCCTGCTATGAATCCGACTACTGGTTTTTTATTTTTTCCTGAGTTGTAAACTTCTTGGATATATTTTGCTGCGTTGGCTTCGTAGTTTCCTCCTATTTCACCTATTATAACAATAGCTTCTGTTTCAGGGTCGTTCATAAAAAGTTCTACTGCATCTTTGGTAGATGTTCCTATGATGGGGTCTCCTCCTATTCCTATGGCTGTGGAGATTCCGAGTCCTTGGTTTGCGAGTTGATAAGCTGCTTCGTATGTAAGTGTTCCTGATTTTGAGACTAGTCCTATTTTTCCTTTTTTGAAGACAAATCCTGGCATAATTCCTACTTTTGCTTCACCGGGAGTTATGATTCCTGGGCAATTAGGTCCTATAAGAGTTACGTTTTTTCCTTTTAGGTAGTTTTTTGCTATGACCATATCTTTTACGGGGATACCTTCGGTGATAGTTACAATGACTTTGATACCGGCATCTGCGGCTTCCATGAGTGCGTCAGCGGCAAAAGCTGGAGGGACAAAAATAATACTTACGTCTGCTCCTGTGGATTTTACAGCGTCTTCTACGGTATTAAAAACGGGTTTTTCTAAATGTTTGGTTCCGCCTTTTCCTGGGGTTACTCCACCTACTACATTTGTTCCGTATTCTATCATCTGGGTTGCGTGAAAAGTTCCTTCGCTTCCTGTAAATCCTTGTACTATGATTTTAGATTTTTTATTTACTAAAACACTCATTTTGCAATAATGTTATTTAAATGTGATGAATAATTTTTTTATTATTAATATTGTTATTGTATGTTATAGTTTTTCTAAAATAATTCTGTTGTTTAGGAGTTGTAGGGGTCTTGCGTTTCCGTGTGGGAATAGTTTTTGAAGAGTATTTATTTGTTGTGTTGATGCTTCCATAGTTTCTTTAAAAATTATCCATTGTATTCCTTGTGTACAAGGCGGGGTTGTTAGAGAACCTGTGTATGTGTAATAATTTGTATTAGATGGGATAATATCAGATATATTTATAGAAATGGGGACGGTAGTGTGTTCGTTTCTTATGGCAGGGATATAATCAAATATTCTCTTTATAAAAGGGTTTTCTGTTCCTTCTCTGATTAGGAATCCTAGTACGGTTATATTTTGTGTAACGGTATCTTGATGTACTAGATGTAGTTCCATTGGATAGAAAGTTCCGTTTATAGTGTGTTCGCTTTTTCTATGAAAATGAAACTGTATTAATTTAAAAGTAATACCTCTGATCATGATTCTAGATGTGCTATTTGGATTTAATGTTACGAGTACTGTATGTCCTGTATTTTTATTACTCATACTAATAGTGTTGTATTGAAAAAGTATGGTTTCTATATTTGCTTTTACGGTAGTATTCGTATTAATATTAATGGGGGATTGTATTTTTTCTCCGCAATCCATATATCCTTCATTTTGCCAGTCTGTATTTATATAGTTCCATTCTGATGTGGGTTCTATAGTTTCTGTTTTTGAGTCGTCTGGTCTACAAGCGGTAAAATATACAAATAATATGAGTAATAAAGCAGATGTTATTTTTATTTTCATTATATAAAAAAGAGTAGTGTCTAAAAATGATTGTAGTTTGTGAAAAGATTTATGAAGATTCTTTTTGTTGTGTGTTTTTATTTCTAATTTTTGTGAGGTACCATACATTTGGTTTTACATTGATTTCTTCTAAGACGTTGTAAGCTCTCTCTTCTTGTATTTCTAATTCATTTTTTTCATTAGAAGAAATATGAAGGAGTTTTGATATTTTGCTATTTGGGTCTTTCATATCTCCAAATACTATGGCTTGGGATGGGCAAGAGGCGGCGCATGCGGTGTTTATTTCTCCGTCTTTTGGTCTTCTATTTTCTTTTTTAGCGTTGAGTTTACCGTATTGGATTCTTTGTACGCACATAGTACATTTTTCCATAACTCCTCTTGATCTGACTGTTACATCGGGGTTTAGAACCATTTTTCCTAGGTCGTTATTCATGGATGTATTTGTAGCAAACTGTTCATTGTCATGATATTTAAACCAGTTAAATCTTCTGACTTTGTATGGGCAGTTATTAGCACAGTAGCGAGTTCCTATACATCTATTATAGACCATTTGGTTTAATCCTTCGGTGCTATGAGTGGTAGCTGCTACTGGGCAAACTGTTTCGCAGGGTGCGTTATTACAGTGCTGGCACATCATAGGTTGAAAGGTGATTTCAGGGTTATCAGAAGCTTTTTCTAATGCGGTATAAGTAAAATCTGGGTTATTTTTATCGGTAGTAGCATCGCTGCTGTAGTATCTATCGATTCGTAGCCATGCCATTTCTCTTCTGTTAATAACTTCTGTTTTTCCTACAACGGGGATGTTGTTTTCTGATTGGCATGCTATTATACATGCGGAACATCCTGTGCAAGAATTTAGGTCTATAGCCATTCCCCAATGGTGGTTATTATAGGAATGCCCTTTCCATAAAGATATTGTTCCGGGTTTTTTAGGTCCGTCGGGAGTTACTACCATTGGTTCATATCTTCCTGCTCT
This sequence comes from Chitinophagaceae bacterium, assembly GCA_030053935.1. Lineage (NCBI taxonomy): Bacteria > Pseudomonadati > Bacteroidota > Chitinophagia > Chitinophagales > Chitinophagaceae > Chitinophagaceae bacterium. Next base: position 15,230 of record JASGCU010000035.1, on the reverse strand, counting down.
TGGATTTTTTTGATATTCTCTTAGTGTAGTTTCTTGAATAACAGTTTCTCTGCCCATAAATGTTTGATGTGTTTGTGTTTGTGCTATTCTATAGGGTTCTTTATCTACATTTAATATGGATACTTTATTGAATATATTAGCATTATTATATTCGTTTTCTCCGGTATATAAAAAGGGGAATACATTAAATCCTATGTTATCTGAGACTTTTCCTCCGTTTGTTCTTCCGTATCCGAATGCTATTGCAAAGGTATTATGAGGCATACCTGGTTGGGTTACTGCTGGTAGGGTCAGAGGTATTCCTTGTATTTCTATAGATATTTTTTGAGTAAATCCTTCTTTCATAGTGATTCCTAAATTTGTTGCTGTTTGTTGAGACATTGCTATGTAGTTTTCCCAACATATTTTTGATATGGGGTCAGGTAGTTCTTGTAACCATGGGTTATTTGCTTGTTCTCCTGCTCCAATACTTATATTTTCATAGAGGAATGCCTGATATTCTGTGTTAGAGATGGATATTTTTTTAGAAATATCTTTTTTTATAGAATAAATATCTATCGGTGTAATTGGTTTTAATGTTTCGGCAGATTCTACTTTTTCTTCTGCATTATTTTTTTCAAAAACCCCATTGTATAAACACTTGTCCCAAAAAGATTCAAAATATTCTGTTTCGGATGCGAATATATTTTCTTTCCAATAGTTTTTTATAAATTCTAGATAAGAAATATTTTCTCCCGTCCATATAAGAAATGATTCTTGGGATTGTCTTGTATTAAATATTTTAGAAATAACGGGTTGAGAGATGCTAAAGTTATTTTTCATGGGTTCTGCATCATTCCATGATTCTAAATAATGACAGTCAGGTATATGGTACTGAACATTTTTTGATGTTTCATCGTTTCTATCAGAGGTAGAGATAGTGAGGGAGCATTTGGATATGTATTTTGTGATTTCATTTCCTAAAGGATGATCATAGCATGGGTTACAGTTGTAAAAAATAATTCCGTCTATAGTATTTGCTTCTAAGTCGGTTACAAACTTTTTCATTTCTTTATCATCCCCTTGTTTTAGATATAGAGGTGTGTTTATGTCTAATGTATTATTATAATTTTCTAGCATTATATTAATAGCATTTATGAGTATTTGAGCGTTTATATCGTTCGTTCCACATACTATGAGAGAATTTCCTTTATTTTTCCAAAGGGTTTCGGCTGCTTTGGTAATTATTTTATTTTCTGTGTTAGGGATAGAATTTATAATGGGAAAATCTTCGGATTTTATTTTTTTAGCAATAAAATTATAGATATGGGCTATATAAGGCAGTTTTTCGGATGGTTTTATAGCATTTCTATAATCTGCATTTGCTCCTGTGATGGATAGGTGGGTTTCAAAAACGAAGAGTTGGTTCATATCTGTGTTTTTAGAGGATAGTTTTCTTTTACGAGTAAATTGTTGGGAGAAGAGAGTGGGGTTTATCCACGTTCCTAGAAAATCAGCGTCAATACTTACAATGGTTTTTGCTTTGTCAAAATGATAAGTTGGTAATGATCTCTTTTGAAAAGATAAGAGATGAGCATCTAATAATGCGGAATAGGATATAGCATCATATTTTACTACAGATGCATTGGGGTATTTTGTTATAAAGTTATCTAATATTTTTTGAGTAGATGGGCTTATTATAGAATGGGTAACAATTTTTATTTTTTTTTCTTTGTTGTTTATGTCGTTCAATTGTTGTATTATTTCAGAATCTGCGGTTTTCCATTCTATTTCTTTTCCTTCTTTTTGTGGGTTTTTCAAACGTTGATTATCATAGAGAGAAAGTACTGATGCTTCTACTTGGGGAGTGGTTCCTGGGGTAAGTTTTGATAGTGTATTTGGTTCTATTTTTATGGGTCTTCCTTCTCTTGTTTTTACGACGATGCTTGCATAATTGCTTCCATTTATATAGGTAGATGCGTAATAATTAGGTATTCCTGGGTCGACATCTACAGGTTTATTCAGGTATGGGATAGCGTTTCTTATAGGCGCTTCGCAGGATGCGAGAGATACAGCGGCTAAACTGAATCCCATTTTTTTTAAAAAATCACGTCTATGGTTTGTTTCATTTTCCGTTAATGGTAGTGAGGAAAACTCATTTTGTGAATGTTTTATAAATTCTGAATCATTGGTTAACTGTTCTAGTCCTTTCCAGTATATTTTTTTAGTTGGTTTCATTGTATTTTATGTTTTATATTTTAATAATGGCATTTTGAGCATTCTAGTCCTCCGATGTCTTCTACTTTCATTGGGGTTTTGCTTTTTTTATTGTGAATTTTTACTAAATTATCGTAATAGGCGTTACCTTTACTATTTATATCTGTTTCGCGGTGACAATTTATACACCATCCCATTGTGAGGTTAGAGTATTGATATACTACATCCATTTCTTCTATTGGTCCATGGCATGTTTGGCATTTTACATTTCCTACTTGGACGTGTTGTGCGTGATTAAAGTATGCTAAATCTGGGAGATTATGAATTCTTATCCATTCTATTGGGGTAGAATTTTCAACAGCATCGTATATTTTTTTTATTTCGGGGGATATTCCTGATTTTCCTCCTACATTTTGGATTACTCCGTGGCAGTTCATACAAATATTAGGTGATGGGATATTGGCATTTTTACTTTTATAGACACTTGTATGGCAGTAGTTACAATCTATTTTATACTGACCTGCGTGGAGTTTATGTGAAAAAGCGATTGGTTGTGTTGGTTTGTAGTTTTGTTGAATTCCTATGGAAAATAGGCCATCTATAATACTTTTTAGAACGATAGCGGTAAACAAAAATACGGTTAAACCGATTACAAAATTGCTTTTTAATAGGCTTGTTAAACTTTTTTGTTCGGATATAATTTCGTTTTGTTCTTCTGTAAGATTATTTTTTTTGGAAATATATTTTAATAAAACGCTTAATATGGATAGTAATACTAATAAGATAATACCTAATATAGCAACAAGCGCTATTAAAAGTATATCTGTGTAGGTAGTATTTGAGTCGTTTTTTTCTGTATTATTTACTATTTGTGGATTTATTATTGATGTGGCGGCAGAAGGGGTTATTTCTGATTGGTTTTTTATATATGCTACTATAGAAGTTATTTCTGAATCAGAAAAATCAAAAGATGTCATCTCTGTTTGATTGTATTGATTATAGAGTTCTAGGGCATAAGTATCTCCGCTTTTAATTACTTTTTGAGAATTTTTCACAAATTTAATTATCCATGATAGTTCTCTTCTTTGGTGGACGTTTTTGAGAGGTGGTCCTATTACTTTATCGTCTATTGAATGGCAAACTGTGCAATTTGCTTTAAATAATACTTCGCCTGATTGAATAATAGATGATTCTGTTGGTATACTTTCGGCACCTTGGCTGATAGCTTTCGTAATACTAAAAGTATTTATTATTAAAAATGCTATTGCATAGGGAAAAATGCTGTGTAATAATTTTTCTTTAGTCATAGTGTATTATAAAA
>JASGCU010000035.1:0-11613 GCA_030053935.1 Chitinophagaceae bacterium | reverse complement strand
TAATTTTATGCAAAATAATAAAAAAAAACTTATTAAAGAATTGTTTTTATTTTCATAAAAAAAAATAAAAAATAAGGTAATTTTTTTATATTAATCACAATAAAACTTTTTTTTGGAATAAATGTGTGCTGTAATCTCTTTTATGTAATAGAAGGTGGGTTCTAAAAATTGAGTTATTCAAAAAAAGTGTTGGTAACTATTGGTTTTTAAGGGATACAGTTTTAGGATTTGAATTTTTAGACCCATCATAAAAAACTTTATCCTAATATTAAGATATTTTATTTTTTACTTTTATTTTTTTTGAAAAAGGAACTTTATATGAGCCAACCATAAATAAAAATTCCTGAAAAATATTGAGATGGCTTCATTGTATTTGTATTGTTAATGAGTTTGATATTACAAATATGTACGTAAAGGTTAAAACATAAAAAACATGAAAACATTAATTTTTTAAGAATTCGTTTATGTAATTATTTACTATCAATCTATATTTTCTTGTATTATTATTTTGTAACTATTTAGCTACAAACGAATGAGTGGTAAGATTATAGAAATTGGAATACGAACATTTTCTAAATTCCAAAGTGCTAGCATTTATTTTACACCATCGGGGCATTATTGTGGGTATATACATTGTTATAATATATCATCCCTTCGGGATAGAGTTCTATTTGGTTAATCTTATTTTCTATAAAAATTTTATCCTATTGGGATTTGTATAAGGTCATTTTTTATTATGATTAAAAATAGTAGATAAATAGTTGCGAAATAACTTATAACTCATTTTAGATTATAATTCATTTTAGAGTTTCGTATAAGATGAGCTCAGTATCTCGTTTATATCTATTACAAACTTATGGGTCATATTTTGTGCTATGGATTGGGATTGGGATTCTGCATAGATTCGTATGATAGGTTCGGTATTTGATTTTCTGAGATGTACCCAATCTTTTCCAAACTCTATTCGGAGACCATCTATTGTGTTTTGAGGATTTTGTTTATATTTTTTTTGTATCTCTGCCAAAATGTTATCTATGTTTATAGCATTGTCTATTTCTATTTTATTTTTAGAAATGTAATAAGAAGGGTATTTCCTTCTTATTATGAAAGCATTTTGTTTGGAAGAGGCGAGATAGGAAAGGAATAGAGCTATTCCAACCAGAGCATCTCTTCCATAATGGAGTTGAGGTAGTATAATACCTCCGTTTCCTTCTCCACCGATGACAGCATTACATTCTTTCATTTTTTCTACCACATTAACTTCTCCCACTGCGGAGGGAAAATACTTTCCACCGTGCTTTTCGGTAATGTCTTGTAATGCACGGGTAGAGGAAAGATTTGATACGGTGTTTCCATGTGTTTTTTGAAGTACATAATCCGCTACTGCTACGAGGGTATATTCTTCCCCAAAAGGTTCTCCATTGCCACAGACAAAAGCAAGTCGGTCTACATCGGGATCTACAGCAATTCCTAATTCATATTTTTCGTTTTTCATTTCAGAAATGAGTTGAGATATGTTTTCAGGGAGTGGTTCGGGGTTATGAGAAAAATGTCCATCGGGAGTGCAGTTTATTTTTTTTATTTCTTTGACTCCTAATTTTTCTAGGAGCATAGGAACAGCTATACCTCCTGTAGAATTAACCGCATCTATTACTATTTTAAATTTTGCTTGTGTTATTGCTTCTTTTTCAACCATAGGAAGTGATAGGATAGATTCTATATGATATTCTAATGCTTTTTCTACAAAAGTATATTTTCCTAATGTATGAGTAGATGCGTATTGAAAAGATTCTTTTTCTGCTATTTGGAGTATTGTTTCCCCATCTTGTGATGAAATAAATTCTCCATTCTGATTTAAAAATTTGAGAGCATTCCATTCTATAGGATTATGACTCGCAGTAATAATGATACCACCTCCTGCCTTTTCTTTCATGACTATCATTTCTACCGTGGGAGTGGTAGAGAGTCCTATATCTATAATATCTATTCCCATTGACCGCAAGGTAGATGCTACCAAAGCAGATATTATTTCTCCCGATATTCGGGCATCTCTTCCTATTACTACAACGGGAGTATTTTTGAGAGATGAAAGCCATTGTGCGTAAGCAGATACATATTTGACAATATCTACGGGAGTAAGAGCATATCCTACTTTCCCTCCAATAGTACCTCTTATTCCTGATATAGATTTTATTAATGACATATTTTTTGAATTTATGAAAATGATTTATTTTATTTTATGTAATAAGTCGTTATTATAAGATTTTTTGTATATTTGGCTTACTTTGCAAAAATGAATATACAAAACTACAAATCAAATATAAGAAATGATAGAAAATAATATAGAAAAAGAATTTAAAAAATTAGAAAAAGATATTGCAGCAGACTCAAGTATTTTTTTGTTAGAGAAAAGAAAAAAATCTTTTGACTTCCTAAAAAACAAGAAAATCCCTCATCAAAAAGACGAAGAATATAAATATACTCCTCTTTCTAAATATATAGAGAACATCTTTGAGTATACAAAAAAAAATATATACCCATCGCAAAAAGATGAATATATATTTCCTTTTGTGGATTATAAAAAAATGTATGTATCTATTTGCAATGGTTTTTTTGAATACTCAAAAGGTTTTGAAAATTCAGGAGTTATTTGTATGGATTTAGAATCCGCATACAAAGAATATACAGATGATTTTATATCTTACTTTGAAAAAAATACAGAAAAACACAGAGATTTTTTTGCGGATATGAATACTATATTTTTCCAAGGAGGAGTTTTTCTAAAAATACCAAAAGGATTACATCTCAAAGAACCTATTTTTTTTCATTTCAAAACCATTCATAAAGATGAAAACATGACTCAAACATTTTTTAGAAATTTTATAATAATGGAAGAAAACACCACCTGTGATATAGTAGAAATACATAATTCTTCGGAACACTCTCAGCATTATAATAATATAAGAGAAGAAATTATCTGCAAAAAAAATTCAAAGACCACTCTTCTAAAAATACAAATGAGTAGTAATGAAACCTTACAGATAGATAATACGAGTATAATTCAAGAAAAAAACTCTATTTTTACAGCATATACTATGAGTTTTACCGGTAAAATAATAAGAAATAATATGAACATATCTTTAGGCGAAGAAAATACAGAATCAAATATGTATGGGATATATTATCTCAAAGGAAAAACATTAGTAGACAACCACACAACGGTAGACCATAAAAAGCCAAATTGTGTTTCTAATGAGCTTTATAAAGGTGTTTTAAATGAGCATTCTCAAGCCGTTTTTAATGGAAAAATATTAGTACAAGAAGGAGCACAAAAAACAAATGCCTATCAAAAAAACAAAAATATCTTGCTATCCCCTGAAGCAGTAATCCATACAAAACCACAATTAGAAATATTCGCCAATGATGTGAAATGCTCACATGGATGCACTATCGGACAACTTGATGAAGAACAACTCTTTTATTTGTTATCCCGAGGTATTGATAAAAAAAATGCTACCGCTCTTTTAATAGCAGCTTTTGTAAATGATATTATCTCTCTTATTCCTATACAACTAAAAGATACCAGAGATTTTTTACAAGAAAAAATACTCCAAGATATTTCTATTTACAAATAAAAATATACATACTATACTATGAACAAAACACCAGTCATCATTCCAAATCCTATATACGATGTGTCGTTTCGCTATCTGATGGCAGACGATGAGTCCGCAAAGTTAATCATCTCTACTCTTTTAGGGAAACATATTATCCATTTATCTCGCAAGAATCATTCCCTTCCATATATAAAACAGCGAATGGAAAAAGATAGCGAAGCAGGAGTAAAAATGATGCACTTAGATTTCAACGCTACTATTCAAACCGAAGAGGGAGAACAAGCAGTCATTATAGAAATGCAAAAGTCCGAATGGACAGGAGGCGATGTGTTTCGTTTCAAGAGATATATCCAAGAAAACTTCAGCCAAAAAAAACTTCCCAAGTCATAGATAAAAAAACCGGAAAACTGTCTTTTAGCTACGAACCCATCATACTCATACCTATTTTTATACTCGATTTTTGCATTGAAAAAGAAATACATGACCCTATTATCAAGACAAACAGAAAAAATGTTGGTTTTTTTACGGAAAAAGAATTGAAAGAATCTAATTTTTTTATAGATAATCTGTCATACAATATGGTAACCGTCCAGATTCCCAATATCAATAAAATACCAAAATCAATGTATGAAAGAAATCCAGAAAAAGAAAAGATTTACCATCTTTTAGAAATCTTTAACCAAAAGAATATAGTAAATGGGGATAAAAGATCACTCAAATTAGAGAAGTATGATATTTCTTTTGAACGTATTGTCAACCGTCTTATTTCTGCAAGAGAAGAATATCCCGAACTTGCTATAGCAATGGATGAAGAAGATAATTATCTCAATGATTTCAAATTGGTAACTATCCAAGCTTCCAACGCGAGATACGATGCAGAACAACTTAAAAAGAATATTGCTCAAATAGAAAAAGAAAAAAGAGAACAACAAAACAGAGCCGAAAGATCCGAGCAAGAAAAAATAAAAGCAGAGCAAGAAATAGTAAAACTCAAAACAGAGTTAGAAGCATTCAAAAATAAATTATAAATTATGAAAAAACAGATAAGAAAGTTTTAAAAATTGATATTTAGAACTTTTCTAAAATAAACAACAAGAGATATGCTCGGAATGATAGTATATAGAATAGGAATTATGGTTCTTTTTAGTATAGGAAGATGTACTTCACTGTTTCATAAAAAAAAAAAAATCTTTTTTGCAGGTCAAAAAAATATCTTTACAATACTCAAAAATATACGTATAGATAATAGAAAAGTAGTATGGTTTCATGCGGCTTCTTTGGGAGAATTTGAGCAGGGACGCTCTGTTATTGAAAAACTAAAAAAAGAGCAAAAACATATTTTTATACTCCTTACTTTTTTCTCTCCGTCAGGTTATGAGGTCAGAAAAAATTATAAATACGCAGATTGTGTTACTTATTTACCCATAGATACCCATAGAAATGTAAAAAAATTTTACGATTTGGTAAACCCCGATGTAATTGTCTTCATAAAATACGAATTTTGGCTTGGGTATATTGTAGAAGCCAACGTAAGGAATAAAACTATTATCCTCATATCCGCTCTTTTTAGAAAAGAGCAGATATTTTTTCGGTGGTACGGCGGTCTCTTTAGAAAAGCACTCCGTTCTTTTTCTCACATATTCGTTCAAAATAAACAAAGTAATGATCTACTTGCTTCTATCGGTATCCCATCAGAAATATCGGGTGATACAAGATTTGATACTGTATGGGAAATAAAAAAACAAAAAAAAGAATACCCTATAATAGAAAGATTTAAAATCCTTCCCATATTTATCGCAGGGAGTGTTTGGGAAAGTGATATGTTCTTGCTCTATCCCGTAATAGAAAGGTTTCAAGGAATACTTCAATTTATTATCGTTCCCCATGAAATAAATACGAAATTTATAGAAAGTATAGAAAATAACCTCCCTTCTATTTCCACAACTCGTTACTCCATTTTTGAAGATATGTATTCTAAAAAAACCGATGTGTTAATTATAGATAATGTAGGAATGCTCTCATCACTCTATGCTTTTGCTGATTTTGCATACATAGGCGGGGCTTTTCATAAAGGATTACATAATATATTAGAAGCAGCTGTCTTTGGTATCCCTATTTTTTTTGGCAAAAATAATTCTCTTTTCAAATTCCATGAAGCGATACAATTAATAAAAAAAAAATCTGCCTTTGCTACCCAAAACCCAAAACAACTCAGTGATTCACTTTTATTTCTTCTCCAATATAATGGAGAAAGAGAAACTATATGCAAAACAGTCCTCCAATACGTAAAAGATAACTTAGGAGCATCGAATATGATTTATAGATATATTATCGCTTCTACTTTTTAAATCTATTATTATAGAGGGGTTCTAAAAATTCAAATCCTAAAAACTGTATTTCTTAAAAATCAATAGTTACCAACATTTTTTCTTTGAATAAATCAATTTTTAGAACCCTCCTATATAATAAACTGTCATGTTTCATAATGTTATTTCGCAAAAATAACTCAAACACAAATATACAACATTTATTTTTGATTTTTTTACAATATAATTTTTTAAAAAAATATTCTCTTTTTATTGTTTGTAAAAAGAAAATTTTCTAAGGGTAGCAAAAAAAACTTGCAACTATATAGTTGTATCCTGAAATGCTCTTTCTATTTGGATTTGTGCTTTGGATAAAGGATTATTATAAAACCAAAGGAAACGTCTGTAAAGAGCCTCCTTTTTTTGTCCCGATACAATGATTTCTATCATTGTTGATGAGTAAGGGGCTCATGTCTCATTGTTTTTCTTTCATAAAAACCCCATTCAGTAAAACTTTACTTTTTTGAGAGCAAATAAACACATATTTAAGAGTAAAAATCCGTGTCTGAAACGAGATATATTGGTTTCTCCGTATGTTCTTTCTTTGTAATGGATAGGTATTTCTATCATTTTTAGGTTGAGTTTGTGTGCCCCAAAAATCAAATCAAAGTCACCAAAAGGGTCGAAGTTTCCAAAGTATTTTTTATTTTTTACTAATCGGTAATAATCTGTTCTTCGGATAACTTTTGTTCCGCAGAGAGTATCTTTTATGGGTTGTTCTAATATCCAAGAGAATGCGGAAGAGAAGAATTTATTTCCTAATTTATTGAGAAAACGCATTGCTTGTTTTTCCATAGGATAGGTAAGACGGTTGCCAAAGATAAATTCTCCATAGCCTAAATGTATGGCAGAGTAAAACTTCGGTAGTTCTTCGGGTTGAACGGTAAGGTCGGCATCTAGTATCATAAGAATATCTTTTGTTGCTATTTCAAATCCTTTCCATACCGCATTTGCTTTTCCTTTTCCTGTTTGTTGAGCAATTTTTATAGTTTTGGAATTGTATTTTTTTTGGATTTCTTGTATTTTTTTCCATGTATCATCGGTAGAGTTCCCTTCTATAAAAATAATTTCCATATCGGGAGTAAAGTTTGGGATCCGTTTTATTGCATTTTCGATATTTCCGCTTTCATTTCGAGCAGGTATTATGATACTGACAGAGAGGTCATTTTTATCTTTTGTTTGAATAGGTCGGGCAAAAGAGAAATAGTTTATTGCAAAGCTATTTATGATGGGTAATTTGGCAATATATGTATTTAAAAGAGTAGAAACAAAAGGGATATAAAATGGAAATATCATTCTTCGCGAAGATCTGTATGTGTCAAATCCTGAAAGGGATAAGAGATTATGTATGTCTCTTAAGCTGAGCCAGTTTTGATAAGTCGTAGGGGTTTTTAATCGTAAAAATTCTAAAAATTTTGCAAACGGCTCCCATAAATGATTATAATAGGTAATAATAATTCTGGTTTGCGGATGGCATATTTTGTGTATCCCTCTAAAAGTATTTTCAATGTCTTTCAGGTTTCCAATAAGATTAGCAAGTATTATAACATCAAATGTTTGTTTTAATTCTATATTTTCTGAATCCATGCAGTGGAATGAAATATTAGGATATTCTTTTTTTGCGGTTTCTATTTTTGAAATATTGGAATCTATACCTGTTTTTTGCTTTCCTGCAATTTTATGTATCATGTATCCATTTCCGCACCCCACCTCTATGACAGAGTCATCGGGATGGATAAAATAATTGCAGTAATGTATAATATCTTGGAGGTAATATTTTTGGAGTGTTTTTTGTATTTTTTGCATAAATAATTATTGTATTATTTCATATAGGTAACAAGGTTCTTCCGTTCCTTCTGTACGGATAAGTTTTAATTTTTGTGGGTATTTTTCTGAAAATGGTATTAGAAACCTGTGAATGGTATTGATAATATTTCCATCTTTTTTTCCGGTACTTCGCAAATTCGCTAATATAATATGAGTAATACCATTTTTTTGTATGATATGAAAAGCTGAATCGGGATGGGTCATGTTATCAAAGAGTGGATCGGGGTATGGGGTTTTATACATAGGGTAAAATTTCTTCCCATCTGAGTAAATAAAAGACATAGAAGCTTTTCTACAGACAGCTACACTTTGTGGGGAGAGATTTTTTCCGCACCATTCGCTCATCTTTAAGTAGTTAACCCAATCTTCTGTGTATCCGGCGTATTTATCCCCTTTCAAATTTTTTATCAGTGTAGGAATATTTGATTTTATTGCTTTAATAGTTCCTATAGTATTACATAAAAGAATAATACAGATAAAAAAAACATAGAAAAAAGGGAGTTTTTTTGAGAATATTGTATATATTCCTAAAAATAAAGTAAGGAGTATTATGAAAAAATAAGGAGTTATTAATCTTATTTGTTCCCAAAAAGGTTGTAATACTAAAAAAGTAAACCCCAATGCACAAAAGAGAAAGAGAGAAAGAAAAAAATACAATTTTTGTTTTTTAAGGAAACTATTTATAAAAAGAGAGGAAAAAAGAATGACTATAAAAAGAGACAAAACTATATAAATAATATGTGATGGATTACGGTTTACAAAATCCGGAGAGAGTATATAAAGTGATTCCATAAATCTTTTTCCTAAGTAGAGTTCTGTGTTTTCTAATAATCTTATTATAAATCCATACATATCTTCTGTTCCTTGGGAGGAATCGTATGGATGCTTTTGCAGAAGAGTTCCTGCTTGCTGAGATGAGTTGGAAGTGGCTAATTCTCCCCAAAGAGTTATTTTTATAATTTCATACAATATTTTTATAAGTCCATACATAGTGAGTATTTTAAGACCGTTTATAAATTGTTTTTGAAATAAAAAATATATGAGTGTAGAAAAGAGTACCACTATACCCGCTGTTTTTACAAAAGAGCAAGCAAATATCAATAAACATAGTCCATACACAAAAAATATTTCTTTTTTGGAAGTAATTCTTAAGCTCGTTTCTTGAAATTTCAAAAACTCTAAAAAACGAAAAAAAACGAAAAAAAACATTGCTAAAAACATCATAAAGAAGGCTTCGCTATACGTTTGAGAAGCAAAGAAAAGCGATGTTTTATTAAAAGCAATAATATATAAAGCAGGAAAAGTAATTATATAAGGAATTTTTCCACGGACTGTTTTATAGAAAAAATAAAAAGCAAATCCATAAAAAATGAGGGATAGACATTTAAGGAGTATAACATGGATACCAAAGAAAGAAATAGGGATTGCTAAAAATAATGGGTATCCGGTTGCTTGGAAACTAAAATAGTAGTGAAAAAAATTTGTAGCATATCTATATCCGCCTTCTATATAATTAGAGTCGTCGCCGCCTTCGTCTATTCTTACTCTAAAAAGTAATAAAGCACTCATAATACAGAGAAGGAATAAACTCGTATATATTTTGTTTTCGTTCTTTTGTAACCAATGTTCGATGGTATCTATGAATGTATTTTTTGGTTCTGTGGGGATTTGTATATGTATTTTCTTTACTTCTTTTTTTGTGAATGTTTTTTTCTTTTGCATACAATTATATTATTATCTGTCATGTTTCATAACGCTATTCCACAAAAATAAAATAAACATGAATTTAAAACATTTATTTTGAGTCCACTCTGAAAAGTCAATTTTACAAAAATATTAAGTTTTAAAACTATATGATAATCAACCCGTTACAAAATTATAAATGTATCAAAAGTGATTTTTCGGAATCGGATTGGACTCATTTTTGAAGTTCTACAATATAATCTTTTTTTTTGAATTTTAATTTTTATTTACAAAAACGATTTAAAAAAATTTAATAACAAAAGTAATTTTGATCCAGCGCCGAAAAGTCGTTTTTACGTTGTATTTGTAAACAAAGATTGTTAATTATCTTCCATTTTGGTGATATACTTGTTCCATTTTTAATTTTTTGTTAGTACATATTAAAAACAGAATATTTTCATAAAATATAAATGTAGATAGTTTTTTTATTTTTAAGTTTTTAGGTAGTAAAGCACACAAAATAATTTAAATTACAAAAAAACTGAAGTATTTTTATTTTTTTATCTTTCAAATATAATACATTTGTATACCAAGAGAATGAAACTATACATTTAATTTAATTTGTAATAAGTAAATCTTGCATCGTTTTTATTTTTCTACGTCCACACATTATAATGTTTGTTTTTTGTATATATTGTAATTATTATTCATAGTTCAAAATATGGTCATTAAAGCTATTCTATTAAGTAAAAAAATACTATGAAAATTCTTATCATTCGTTTTTCTTCTATGGGAGATATTGTATTGACGACTCCCGTGATTCGTTTGCTTAGAAAAAAGTTTCCCGAGAGTGAAATACATTTTTGTACCAAAATGGCATTTAAACATCTCATAGAATCCAATTCTTTTATAGACAAGATTTATACATTAGAGGACTCTCTTTTCCTGCTCATTGGGCAGCTCCGTTCGGAAGACTATACTTATGTGATTGACTTGCATAAAAATATACGGTCATTGATTATAAGTATTTTTTTATGGAAAAAAACAATGCGTATTCGTAAATATGCGCTTCAAAGGTACCTCTATATCCAATGGAAATGGGACTTTCTGCCCAAGAAAAGAATCTCTGATAGGTTCATTGATGTTCTCAAAACATTGGAAGTATATGATGATGGACAAGGATTAGATTACTTTATAGACAAGAATTATAGTTTGGATACGCTACCACACACTCATAAAGATGGGTTTATAGCAATGGTTATAGGTGGCAATTATTATACTAAAAAACTGCCTCTTGATAAAATAATAGAGTTGTGTAAAAGCATTTCTTATCCCATTATATTAATAGGAGGAAAAGAGGAGAAGTCTACGGGGGACTTGGTAGCGAAGAACGTGGGGATTGAAAAGGTATGGAATAGATGTGGGGCTGTTTCTGTGAATGAAAGTGCTGATATAATTAAGAAAAGTAAGTTGGTTATCACCAATGATACGGGGATGATGCACATAGCATCGGCATTTCAGAAAGATATTTTTGTTTTTTGGGGGGGGACTTCTCCGAAACTGGGCTTTGAGCCTTATTATGGTTTTGCTAATAGAAATAAAAGTAAAAATTTTATAGTTTCAGACCTTTCCTGTCAACCCTGTAGCAAATTCGGAACGCATAACTGCCCGAAAAAACATTTTGCTTGTATGAATCTTCAGAATATAGAAGCAGTAGTGAAAGAAACGGTGTTAGTATTAGAAAAAAAATGTAATTTTACTCAAAATTAATGCAACGTATTTATAATAACGAAGTATAATTTTGGATCTATAACAAAGGATATCAGATTTATTTTTTTTTTAATTTTCTATATCCCCATTGCAATGGTTTTTGAAGTTTGAGTTTTTCCATGTAATTTTTTCACCTTGTATTTAAATTTTTTTCTATGAGTGCATTGCATACCATTCATATGGTTGTAAACAAAGAAGCTGTCCCAAACTTTTCGGACAGCTCCATAGTGTTTTTTCAATTTTTAATTATTTTTTCTACCTTCAAAACCTCTCTTTTTTCTCCATACACAACCAAAACATATTCTCCTTTGGGTAACTTTCTCACATCTACTTTCAGCCCTAATTCATAA
>JASGCU010000034.1:16608-23076 GCA_030053935.1 Chitinophagaceae bacterium | reverse complement strand
ATTCTTCTTGCTCTTTAATTTCATTTTCTGTTGCTTCAATTCCTAACTCATAAATTTTCTCATCTTCCCATTTCAAACTCTGAACAATAGCTATTTCTTTGCTTTGTCGTGATTGTGTTGTAAAATATTTTTTGTAAACCTCATCATTTGTGAATGTGTAAGCAATTCTTACTACTTCTTTCTCAAATTTGTTTTTATCAAAATCGGTTGCAAAAATTTCTATTGTAAAAGATGTCAATGGGTTTAAGTCAAAGGCAATTACTTTTCTATTTGCTTTCATGGCTTCAAAAGCACTCATACCGCTTCCTGAAAATGGGTCAAGAAAAAGTCCGTTTTCGGGGGTATAGTTTTCAATATATTTTCGCCAAATGTTATGAGGTTTTTTTTCCCAATATTTCATTGCAGTGTAGATTGGTGGTCTCACATCTTCAACTAAAGCATAGTTTATTTCTTCCGTCATTTTGATTTTTGGTTTTTAGGTATTCAAATGTATATTGTTTGGGGGTACTCATATGGAAGAGAGGTTTCGAAAAGTCCTTTTTACACAAATATTTAATTTTAAACCTATTGATAATCAAAGGGTTACAAAACTACAAATGTATTGAAAGTGACTTTTCAGCCCCTCTTTATGGTGTTATTCCCCTTTCAAAAAGCTTCTCAATACATAGTTAAGAATACCTCCGTGTTTCCAATAAGCAATATCTACTTGAGAATCTAAGCGAATTTGAGCAGAAAAGGTTTTTGTGGATCCATTTGGAGTAGTTGCTTTTACGGTTACTATTTTATTGGGGGTAAGATTTGAGTCCAATCCGAGTATATCATATACTTCGTCTCCTTTGAGGTGGAGAGATTCTTGATTTTCTCCGTTTACAAATACGATAGGGAGAACTCCCATACCTACGAGGTTTGAGCGGTGGATTCTTTCGTAGCTTTCAGCAATAACGGCTTTTACTCCGAGAAGATTTGTTCCTTTTGCTGCCCAATCTCTGCTACTCCCCGAGCCATATTCTTTTCCGCCGATGATGATGAGAGGGGTTTTTGTGGCTTGGTATTTCATAGAAGCATCGTAGATATACATCTCCTCGCCTGTTGGGTGGTATTTTGTCCATCCTCCTTCTTTGGAAGCGAGTTTATTTTTAATTCTCACATTTGCAAAAGTTCCACGCATCATTATTTCGTGGTTTCCTCTTCTCGCACCATAAGAATTAAAATCCTTTTTTTCTATTCCTCTTTTTGTTAAATAAATACCTGCGGGATGTTCTGCTTTGAAAGACCCAGCGGGAGAAATATGGTCTGTAGTTATACTATCGCCGAGTTGGAGTAATACTCTTGCTCCAGTAATATTCGTGGGTTCAGAAACTTTTTCGGATATATTTTTAAAAAAGGGAGCTTCTTGAATGTAAGTAGATTGTGAATCCCACTTATAGAGTTTGCCTTTGGGTACGTTGAGTTTTTGCCATGTCTCATCCCCATCAAACACAGTATGATATACTTTTTTATAATCTGCGGGGGTTACTACTTTTTCCATATAAGTATTTATTTCCTCATGAGAAGGCCATATATCTTTGAGATACACGGATTCTCCATTAGAATTTACTCCCAGTGCATCATTATTCATATCAAAATCAGTTCTTCCTGCAATGGCATAAGCTACTACTAAAAGAGGGGAGGCAAGAAAATTCATTTTTATATTGGGATGTATGCGGGCTTCGAAGTTTCTATTTCCCGAAAGAACAGCAGATACGATGAGATCATTTTCTATAACTGCTTTTTGAATAGCGGGAGGCATATCTCCTGAGTTACCTATACAAGTAGTGCAACCATAGCCAACCACGTGAAATTTTAAAGCTTCTAAATAGGGGAGGAGTTCTGCTTTTTTGAGGTATTCGGTTACTACTCTTGAGCCAGGAGCAAGGGATGTTTTTACCCATGGTTTTATATTGAGACCTTTTTCTATAGCTTTTTTAGCAACTAATCCCGCACCTATCATAACACTGGGGTTAGAAGTATTAGTGCAAGATGTAATAGCAGCCATTACCACCGCTCCATCGGAGAGAGAATAAGAAATATCTCCTATGTTCATGCTGATAGTTTTAAGAGTTTTATCTTTCACCGTAGGATTCCTTTTTTCTACAGGAACATATTCTCTCTGGTAGCTTTCTTTTAGAACGTTGATAACTTTTTCTTTTGCTTCTTTGAGTAGTATTTTATCTTGTGGACGCTTTGGTCCGGATATGGTGGGTTCTATCGTGTTCAAATCCAAAGTTACCACCTGAGTGTATTGAATTTCATTGGCATCTTCTCTCCAAAGCATATTTTTTTTACAATATGTTTCTACCATCTGTATATGTTTTTCGGGACGATTCGTTCTTTTTAGATATGCGATTGTTTGCTCATCTACTGCCCAATGGGTATCGGTGCATCCAAATTCAGGAGACATATTAGAAATAGTAGATCTATCAGGAACGGTGAGATTTGCTACCCCTGGTCCGAATATTTCCACAATTTTTTCTACAACTCCTACATCTCTTAATATACGTGTGATAGTAAGCACTAAATCCGTTGCTGTAATACCTTCTTTTAGTTTTCCTATAATTTTTAACCCGATAACTTCGGGGAGGGTCATATAAATTGGTTGTCCTAACATGGCTGCTTCTGCTTCTATACCACCCACTCCCCATCCTAAAACTCCTATTCCATTTACCATAGGAGTATGCGAATCTGTTCCTACTAAAGTATCAGGAAAAAGATACCCATCTCTTTCTATAACTCCACTTGCGAGATACTCTAAATTTACCTGATGGCATATTCCCATTCCTGGTGGCACAACCGTAAAATTATCTAACGCCTTTTGTCCCCATTTTAAAAGTTTATAACGCTCTTCATTTCTTTCATATTCCAAAGCTACATTTTGATTATAAGAAGCACTCGTTCCAAAAAATTCTACCTGAACCGAATGATCTATAACCATTGCCACAGGCACTAAAGGATTCGTTTTACTGATATCTTTCCCTTTTCGGGATACTTCTTCTCGTATAGATGCTAAATCTACTACCGCAGGAACTCCTGTAAAATCTTGCATAAGAACTCTTGCGGGAGTATAGGGTATTTCTTTTTTCCCTTGTGTATTTTTCCAATCTAATAAAGTTTCCAAATGCTCATCTGTAACAGCAAAACCATCGTAATTCCTGATTGCGTTTTCTAATAAAATTCTTATAGAATATGGCAGATGCTTGAAACGATTCTCTTTTTTGCTTAACTCTTGCAAACTATAATACTTATGAACACCCAACGCACTTTTTAATTCTTTTTCTATTCCAAAAATATCTTTCTTCATCTTTTGTTTTTTAGTTATAAAATGTATTATTATTAAATTATTTGTATATGTATTTCTTTTTATATGCTATCAGTTATTTGGATAGGTAGATATCAGTTTCCCACTTAATCTCAATAATTCAATTTCTGCTAACTTCGTATTAAATTTTGCAGTAAAAAGACGATTTTCTGCTTGAAGAGCCGCTACTTGCGCTTGCCTTAAAACAACAAAAGTTGTGTTCCCTAATATATATCTTTCCAACACATTTTTTTCATTTTCTAAAGCAACAGATACATTTTGCTTTTCTAATTTCAAAAGTTCTAACCCTGTTTTATAGGTATTAAAAATGCTTTGAATATCCAATTGAAAAGATGTTTCTAAATCTTTTATCCTGTATTCATTGATTTCTTTCTGAATTCTAGCATTTTGAATCCTTCTTTCCACTACTCTCCCATTAAAAATAGGAACAGACGCTGTCACTCCGTAATTATAACCATTTCTTTGGGTAAGTGCAAAAATCCCAACCTGCGACCTGTCTATATTAAATATATATCCACTCGTAACATTGATAGTTGGGTATCTATCTGCCCTTGCCTCCATCCACTGTATATGGGCTATTTGCATCTGTTTTTTTGCAATAAGAATATTCAAATTATTTGAATAATTATCTATAAATGTATTGATAACCAATTGAGAATCAATATCTATCTGCGGAAGTACTATAAAATCCGTATTTGTCTCACGCACTAAAATACTATTAAGATCCGCTTTCAACGAAAAAAGAATATTCTCCTGTGTTAAAAGAGAACTTTTATCGGAGTTATAATCTACTTGTGCAGACAAAAAATCTTCTTTTGCTGACCTTCCTATTTCATATTTATTT
Source organism: Chitinophagaceae bacterium (assembly GCA_030053935.1). NCBI lineage: Bacteria > Pseudomonadati > Bacteroidota > Chitinophagia > Chitinophagales > Chitinophagaceae > Chitinophagaceae bacterium. The sequence continues at coordinate 18,877 of JASGCU010000034.1, read as the reverse complement.
TTTGCTATTTCTAAACGTTTCTCTGATATCACCAACGTTTCTTTTAAAATACGTATTCTTTCAAATTGTGTTACAATATTATAATAGGAAATAAGAATTTGTGCTATAGTATTCTGTACAGTATTATTTTTTTCTAAAACAGCATTTTCTTCCATTTTTCCCAATCTGTTATAGGTGTAAAACATTTTTAACCCATTAAAAATTGTCCATACAACACTGACAGAAGAAGAGAAAGAATTCGATTTTGCCTCAGGATTATCCGTAGAAGGTCTGTTGGCATCTATAAATTCTTGATGGGTAGCTTCTGTTCTATAATTTTGAGCAAAATTTGCATTTACATTCGGATAAAACCCCGCATTAGAAAATTGATGATTATTCTGTGATATTTGTTTATTTTTCTCTGCTATTTTTATTCCATAATTATTTTCTATACCTATTTTTATTGCTTCATCTACACTTAAAATATTTTGTGAATACCCCGAAAAAAAAATAAAAAAAAATACTATAACATACTTTGTTTTTGAATAGACCATTCTTTTTGATGTAATTGAAAATAAAAATATAAAACAAAAATAGGAGATATAATAAAATAAAAAAGAACAGACATCGCAGCAATATTACTTATTGCAAAAAGTCCAAACCACGAATCATAATAATAAAATAAAAATAATCCATACATACTTTTTAATATTTCAAACAGAATCGCATCTTTTTTATCATCCATCAACTCTGTATATGCATAAATATGTAAAAAAATAAAAAGCCCATAACCATACATTTGGATTATATTTATACTCCCGATACAAGAAAAAAAATAAAGAATAAAAAAAATAGTTCCAAGAAACTGAAAAAAAGTCCAATACATAAGTCCTCTCTGCTGAGTAGGATTATATTTTTCTTGTTGAAAAACATTTTCTATCTTCTGAATCGGATATTTTTCTTTTACATCTTCGGGACGCCATCCTGTAGGCATAAACCATATTCTTATCTTATCTCTCATACTATCTGTTCTGATGGCATCTTGTATTAATAAAAAAAGATGCTGAAAATTTATTTTTATCGGATTCCACGTCCTTGCAGGAACAGTAATCCCATACACAGGCGGTTCTTCATCTAACTCTTCTTGAAAAGTGCCGAATAATTTATCCCAAAAAATAAATATCTGCGAATAATTTTTATCTATATAAACAGGATTAATCGCATGATGAACCCTATGATGTGAAGGAGTAACTATAATATATTCTAACCACCCCATTTTTTTTATATGCTGAGTATGATACCAAAACTGTGCGAAAAGATGTAACGGTGCTACCACAGAAATAACATCATGAGGAACTCCTACCAATGCCGCTGGTATAAGAAAAAAAGTAAATATATTTACAAATCCCGATATACTCTGACGTAATGCGGTAGACAAATTAAATTCCTCACTGCTATGATGAATAATATGCCCATTCCAAAAAATATTAACCCTATGAGCGATTCGGTGGGTACAATACCCAGAAAAATCTAATACCACAAATGCTATGATATACAACAAAATACTCGACTCCAAATGTACCAGAGCAAAATGCTCTAATAAAAAAGGATAAGATATTACTACAAATCCTAAACCTAAGACATCTTTTGTGATATTTGTAGAACCCGAACTAATACTAGAAATCATATCCATTATGCGAATAGTATCTTTTTTTACTATTACCCCATATAATTTCTCTATAAGTATAAGTCCTAAAAAAAATGGAATTGCTATTAATAATACTTGACTATATGTTTGCATTGCTATAAAATAATTCTGATACCATTAAGTAAATAAATGAGAAGAAAAAACGAAAAGAGAATATTTTCTCATAATTTTAATAAAAAAGATATTTTTCTTATTAAAAAAAACGTTATTTTGATTAACTTATCAAAATAATTGAATAAATATAAAAAAAAATATATTATTAGTATGTTAAATAAAAAATGAGAAGTAATATGTTTCATTTAGAATAAAAAAACAAAACTATGGACTTACAAAATTTTGAAATACTATTAGGAGTAATAGGAGCCTTTTTAGGAGTAATAGGAGCCTTTTTAAGTTACATTCTCTTTATGATACTGAAAAGATTGGACAGTACAGAAAGGAGAATAGATAATTTAGATAATAAGTTAGAGAATAGATTAGATAGGTTAGATAATAAGGTAGAGAATAAATTACATAATTTAGATAATAAGTTAAATAATAAAATAGAGAGGTATCAAGAAAAAAATGAGAAAGAATTTGCTC
>JASGCU010000034.1:16366-16508 GCA_030053935.1 Chitinophagaceae bacterium | reverse complement strand
TTATAAAAGAAAAAATTGATACAAATCAAGAAAAAAATCAAAAAGAATTCTCTTCGATGCAAGAAAAAAATCAAAAAGAATTTGCTCTTATAAAAGAAAAAATTGATACAAATCAAGAAAAAAATCAAAAAGAATTCTCTTC